>JBKSMR010000043.1:0-17766 GCA_046881895.1 Alphaproteobacteria bacterium | reverse complement strand
TGGTTTTGATATCGGACAATTCCGCGCCAAAAGAAAAGTAGAAAAAAGATAAATATTTTTTACCCGATTGTGCATAATTTGCCGCGTAATATATAACCTATTTTTTCATAACATGCGTTTGATGCAATGTAATTTGCATCTGTATATAACATTGGTATATAACCCATATCCATGGCATGTTTTGTAACACGATAAACAAGATTTTCTGCGTAATGTTTTCTGCGAAATTCTGGGTGTGTAAATACATCATTTATTGCCGCCAACGCCCCATTTGGATTTAGTTTACAACACGCAACATTATTACCATTTGCGTCTTGCCAAAAATACATACTTTCAGATTCTATATTTTTTATGGCGTCTGTACGACATTCATCAATTTCTTTTATATCTTGTCCTGTTTCTTGGTGAAACATATATAAAAAGTTCGTTAAATCTTCGACATCATTATTATTACATTTGTGTATTGTGCCGTCTGTTGGTGTTACAGAATCTGATAATTTTGTGCAATCATATGCATACATATTTAATTTTATGTTTAATTTTTTATTATCTGCGGTGGCACGTTTGATAAAATAATTTGCCAAGTCATATTTCATATTAAATGTATTTTTACCATCTAATAATCCATGTGATAATACCTGTTGATATGCGTATTCCATATCGTTATCAGATATATTATCAGGTGTCCATACCCACACAGGATATGGCGCCCCAGAAAAACAAATTATTAAATTTTTATGGTTTGTCAGCAGTAATTCAACCGTACCCTTGATAATACGGCCCAGTACAAAAAATGTATATTTATCGTTTTCTAATAATTTATAATCTGTTTCGGTGACAAAATTGTCCATATAAATACCTTTTTTATAAAAAACATAGTATCATAAAGGTATAATAATAGCAATTTTATAAGTCCGTCTTCGCTGCGCTACGCCGAGACACTGAATTTTCTAAACAAAAATACCGCAAACGCGGTATTTTTAGAAAATTCGTGGTTGCGGGGGATGGATTTCGCGAAAATTATGATTTTCGCGGCAACTGCGGATTTTTGCTGTCGCAAACCGGCATACTGCCGTCTGCCTAATCCTTGTGGTGAACCACCTTGTTCGGTGGCTCAAATCCAACACAACACACATATTTAACAAAAAACCACCCGCAAGGGGTAAAATAAGTCCGTCTTCGCTGCGCTACGCCGAGACACTGAATTTTCTAAACAAAAATACCGCAAATGCGGTATTTTTAGAAAATTCGTGGTTGCGGGGGATGGATTTGAACCACCGACCTTCAGGTTATGAGCCTGACGAGCTACCGGGCTGCTCTACCCCGCGATAAGGTAATGGTATTATATATGTTTAATTTTATTAGTCAACAGTTATTTTATTTTATACATATTTAGGTTTCTTGTCTTATTGTCTAGGTTGAAATATCTTTTTTTTCTTGCTATTATCCAGTAAATAGTTCGTAAAAGGTATATAATGTTTCAAAATAAAAAGTTTAGAAAAGCATGGAAATCTTTTTGGCAACCTATTTTAAATTTAGGTATTATTCAATGGATTATTGCAGTTTTCTTTGCTATTCCAATTTGGTTTGTTTATTTCACATCTGTTAAACGTATTACTAATATTGAAACGATACATAAGTATAGTAAAAAGCCAGCAATATTTGTTTGCTGGCATGGGCGTAGTATGATGCTTAGTCCGTTAACCTGTTTGAGTGGGGTTAAGGCTTATGTTGTCGCAAGTCGTCACAAAGACGGGCGTATGATGGCAAAATTGCAAAGATTATTCGGTCTGCGCGCGATTTATGGTTCAACACACAAGGGTGGGGTTTTTGTCTTGCGTCAAGGATTACGTATTTTACAAAAAGGTGGATGGAGTATTTGTATGTCCCCAGATGGTCCAGGGGGACCGTCTTTGCGTATCCAAGATGGTGCTTTATATTTCGCAAAAATGTCTGGTGTACCAATTATTCCTGTTTGTTTTTCTGTTTCAAATGCGTGGATTCAAGACAGATGGGACAGATATATGGTTGCATTACCTTTTTCTAAATTGGTATGTAATATTGGTAATCCTGTATTTGTGCCTAAAAAAACAACACCACAAGAATTTGAACAAATAAGAAAAAATTTAGAAGATTTTATGGTAAAGCAAATGCGTGAACTGGACGCTGAATTCGGTTTAAAGCCAGCAGAACAAGATTTAACTGCAACCAAATTTAAAAATATGAAACGTGAAAAACGTGCTGCAAAAAAAGGTAAAAAATAAATGAAAAAGTTTTTTGTAAATTTACTATGTGGATTTGTACCTTCGCAAAAGAAGCGTCACGAAATTCGCAGAAAATTATTGGCAAAACCACAGCCTTATTATCTGGGCAGACATTCTTATGTTGGCAGGCATTTTGTGCGTGCACACAAAGATACAATGGTTGGTGCATTTTGTTCTATTGCAGATAATGTTGCGTTGGGACCATCACAACATCCAACAGATTGGTTGTCAACTGCACCTTTTCAATATATAGATTGGAAAAAAATAACAAAAGATCAAAAGTTACTTAAATTTGAACAAATACCAGTATATTGTGGAAATGATGTATGGATTGGAAAAAATGTTACTGTCAAGGATGGTGTGAAAATTAGCGATGGTGCAATTATTGGTTCTAACTCGGTTGTTACACATGATGTTCCACCATATGCAATTGTTGCAGGTTGTCCGGCCAAGATTATAAGATACAGATTTTCAAATGATATAATTCAACAATTGTTGGAATTAAAATGGTGGGATTTGTCAGACGAACAAATTGCAAAATTACCGTTTGATGATATTGAAAAATGTATACAAGAGTTGAAAAAAATAAGGAAAATCAAATGAAAACACCTTGGTGGTTTTTATCAAAAAATTTAGTCGCAATTTTGTTATTGCCGCTATCTTGGGTGTATTCTTGCGTCAGTAAAATTGTATTTTTTATGCGTAAAAAAAGTGCAATTTCTTCGCGTCGTGTAATTGTTTGTGTTGGTAATATTTTTGCAGGTGGGGTTGGTAAAACACCTATTGTGCGAGCAATTGCAAATTATTTTGATGCACCTGTGGTTATGCGTGGATATAAAAAAAGCAAAGAAAATGGTAATGTCGGTGACGAAGCAATGATGTTATCACGCGGTGGTCTGATTGTTCATGTTGGTGACAGAAAAAGTAATATTGTTTTATTAAATAAACAAGTCGATGAAACTTCGCCAATTGTTATGGATGATGGTTTGCAAAATCCAACAATTAAAAAAGATGTTTCTATTGTTGTTTTTGATGAAGGGTTGGGTTTTGGTAATGGGTTTTTATTGCCGGCCGGTCCCCTGCGTCAGACAAAAAAAGCATTAAAAAATGCAGATGCGATAATCGTTATTAAAAACAAAAAACCAAAAAATAACTTTGTTTTACCAGAAAATATTCCTGTATTTTATGCGAAAAATCAGACTGTGTCGCCATATGACGAAGATGTAAAGTTGGTCGCGTTTGCTGGTATTGGATATCCAAAAAAGTTCTTTAACGCATTAAAAAATGTTGTGGCAAAACGTGCTTTTCCAGATCATTACCAATATACACAGCAAGATATTGAACAGTTGTTATCTTTGGCAGAAAAAAAGAAAGCAAAGTTGATTACAACAGAAAAAGACTGGGTCAGATTACCAATTGAAGTTCGTGATAAAATTAAATATGCACGTCTGGATACTGTATTGGATAATAATTTTTATAATTGGTTAAAGGAGAAAATACAATATGCCAACTCTAAAAGAACAAGTTAAAATTTCAGGTGTCGGAATCCATTCTGGATTGCCTGTAAATATTGTTATAAAACCATCTGATAAAAACGGTATTTTTATGCGACGTGTTGATATGCCAGAAACAGATTTAATTTCTGCGCGTTTTGATAATGTTGGCGAAACAAAAATGCGTAATACCACAATCGGTAAAATGAGTGCGGAACATGTTCAAACAATTGAACATTTGATGGCTGCTTTCTTTATGATGGGAATTGACAGTGCGATTGTTGAAATAGATGGTGCTGAAACACCAATCTTGGACGGCAGTGCAGCTGAATTTATCAAGGCGTTTGAATCTGTGGGTGTAACAGATGGAAAAATGAAAAAAATTATCGTTAAAAAACCTGTGATTGTTTATGCAAATGAAGTTCTAAAACAATTACCAAAATTTGTCAGATTGAAAATATGGTTCTTTAATAAAATTTCAGGTCGTAAAAGTGATGGTTTTGTAAAATTAGAACCAAATGATGGCAAGTCTTTAAATGTTTCTGCAACATTGGTTTATGCAGAAAAAATTATTGGAACACAGTCTTGTTCATATTCTTATAACGGTACAAAAAAATCAGTTCAAGATTTTATTAAAAACTTTGCACGTGCTAGAACATTCGGAAAATATTCCGAATGGGAATACTTGAAAAAACATGGTATGGGACGCGGTGCAAATGAAAATAATGTAATCGCACTAAATGATTCTGGGGATGGAACATTAAATGAACTTATCTGGCCAGATGAATTTGTTCGTCATAAAATAATTGACGCAGTTGGTGATATGTTTACAAGTGGCGGTGTAATATGTGGAAATCTGGAATCTTATAAAGGTAGTCACGCATTAAATAATTTGATTTTGAAAAAATTATTTAGCAATACAGAAAATTATGATATAATTGACGCAGAATAATATAAGGGGGGAATATATGAAAAAGATATTTGCATTATTTACAGTATTGTTTGCATTGTCATCATGTGGCGGTATGATTAAAAATCAAAATGGCAGTGAAAATCTTATTCAATTGACATCAGAACCAACACAATGTGTTTTCTTGTATAAAATAGAATCCGAAGTTTCTGTATACGATGTTGCAGATGCACGTCGTTATCTTGAAAATCGTATCGTTGATCAGGCACGTCCTGGTAACGCATATTGGATAACATCACAACGCACAAAACCAAACGAATGGGTTGTATTCGGTCCAGAAAGGGCGTTTGTTTTGGTTGCCAACGTTTATGACTGCCCAATAAAATAAATCTAATAGCATATCTAAAAATAAACCCGAAACCTCATGTAGCGTTTGTACACTACGGTTTCGGGTTTATTTTTATCTATACTATTATCTTTATTTTCTTCGCTAATCACGGGCAGGGTGTGTCCGAAACCTTATGTAGCATTTGTACACTACATTGCCGGCACTACTTGTATCTAAATTATTATCTTTATTTTCTTCGCTAATCACGTTGATTTATTATTTCTTTTATCAATATATGCTTGTTCTCGTTTAATAAGACAATTTAATTTTTTCATAACTTTTGTCATAATAATATGTGTTTCAATCAGTGCTTCTAAAACTTCGTTACGCGTTGGTCTGGCTTGTTGGCTGTATGGTACATAGTATGGCATAGTAAATCTCCTGTGTTTTTTTTTAAACAAAAAAACCGCCAAGAAAATCAAAGCGGTTGGAGTTTCAGAACAATTAAACGAATTGCATGTCTTATTCGATATATTCGACATACTCCAACCTGTGGTTGGATTTGTTACGTTTAAAGAGGTTCTGAAGCCTCACACAGATAAAATTATCTGTGCAAGATTATTATATACACAAAATTTTTATATTCAATAAATAAGTGATTAGTGGTTAGTGGTTAGTGGCTAGTGGTTAGTGAATGAATAATTTTTATTATTTATAAATTTTGAATAATATATCTATCTTTAATAACACAACATAACAAAAATCTTGCCATCACTACCCACTAGCCACCAACCACTACCCACTTGCCCACCAACCACTTTCATGCTTGCCTTGAATTTGGATTTTATGTTATAATTTATCATAAGTACTTATGAGAGAGAATTTACTTGGCAAGTCAAACAATAAATATTAGTCGTAAAAAATACGCAGTTGGACTGTTTTGGCAACCTGAAAAAGTCGGGGTTTCTGCACGTGTTTATGCACATTCTTTGGCCAATGGAATAGATAAAAAGGCAAATTTATATACTGAATATCGTTCTATGATTGGATTGGGTTCTACAAAGGTAGGGCATAGAATGGGTATGCGTGTGGCTGCCGCTGATGTTATGGACGCTTTTTCAGAATATACGTCTTTTTTGGCTGTCTTTTCCGCAGGAAAACAGTTTTATCTGGTTGCATCCAGAAATGGTATTATTCTGCAAGATAAGTTATTTAATTCCGAAGATGATGCACGTACAGAATATGTAAAATTATCAGAAATTCCAGATTGGGGTGCTTTTTTTGCCCCTGGATCTTGGGGTATGCCACGTGCCGTAGAAAAAGATTTAGAAGATGTTTTAGGTGTGCATAATGGTGTACGTTTGCACCAAATAAGTTATCTGCGTTCTGGTATGTTGTCTGCTGGGCTGATTGCTTTGTTTGTGATTTTGTTTGGTGCGGTGTTCTTTGATTCTATTAAAACAGCTGTATCGCCACGACCAAATGTGAACGAATTGGATCCAGAATTAGTCGCAGAATACAAAAGACAAATAGAAGAAAAAAATAAAGAGCTAGACCAACAATTTGAAATAAAAAAACAATTACCACCAGAACCAATCGTTATGCCGTATGAAGTATTGCCTGATGTTCAATTTAGGGCGGTTTTGTGTTATAACGCAATTGCATTCTTGATGCAGCCAATATCTGGTTGGAATCAGACCTTTGCTGAATGTAATGAATCACATGCAATCGTAGAATTTAAACGCAGTTTTGGAACATTGGATGAATTTTATAATGTCGCAACAAACTTGATGCCGGGTGCATTTGTTCAAGAAATAAATTCAGATACATTACGTGTTCAGGCAAAATTGCCAGAAATACCAACTGTTTCATCACAAGATGAACGTGATGTTCAAACGGTTGTTCGTGATGTTACATCTGCTTTTCAAGCAATAGATACAGATATAGAAACACAGATTGTATTCGATACGATCACAAATGGTGTTGATACAGTAAATGTAAATATTGTTGAAGTGCAGACACAGTCAAAATTGACACCCGATCAGTTTATGCGTGTGTTTGATGATTTTGGTGGTGTTTATTTAATAAATTGTGCGTGGGATGCTGCGTCACGTATTTGGAACTATGAGGTGATAATCTATGCGAAATAGTAAATTTGTTTTGTTTGGTATGATTTTGTGTGCAATGTCTTTTAGTGCTTTTGCACAAGAAGAATTGGTCGTTGCTGTTGAAGATATGGAGCAGGCATCTGCAGATGCAATCGCAGATTATGATCCCCAAGGTTCTTTGTTTCAACAAATAACGGATTTAGAACAAGAAAAAGTTCTGATGCAGTTGGAAAAAGAACGTGCACAGCTGGATTTGGAATTAGATAGATTGGCTGCAGAAAAAATTAAACTGCATATGGAAATAGATACTTTGTCTGGTCGTGCCGAACAACAACAGCAAGAATTCGAAACACAAAAAGCAAAGTTAGAAGCCGAAGCAGTGCGTCTGGAACGTGAAAAAGAAGCGTTGTTGGCTGAACAAAATGAAGATAAAGAAACTGTTGCATCTAAACCAAGTGCAAAAACAACAGTATCTGGAACAAGTAAATCTGATATTTCAAAAAGTTATCGTCTGGTAAACGTTATTGGTGCTGGAAACCAATTACAGGCAACTGTTGCAGATTTATCTTCGGGTCAAACAAAGCGTATCAGTGTTGGTAAAAAATTAGATGGATGGACTGTGAAATCTATATCTCTGGATGACGGGGTTGTTTTTGTTAGTGCTGATGGCGAAACACAGAATTTGAATGTCAGTAATGGAAAATAAAAATGGCAGAATCAAAGGAATTTTTTGATGGTATAAATTTTGAACAGACGCCTTCTGTTCCGGCTGGTTTGGAAAACGCTGAATCAAAAGATATTATCGATTTTTTGTTTTCTAATAATAACCGATTGTTGACAGCAACTGGTGCTGTGTTGGAATTGCCTCATGATACCCAGGGTTTAATTGCGTATTTTTCTGGTGGTGAAATTATTATATCACGTACACATCGTTATGACGGTCGTGTTTTGGCTTTCTTGGATTTGTTAAAAGCACGTGGTAAAAAAATAAATCAACCTTTTTATTCTGATTTAGGGTTGTTGTCAAATATATACAAGTCTTTTGAAAATAAAATAGGTAGTACAATAAAATCAAAGCTGGATTTTGATAATCAGATGCAGAAAGATTTTGTTGATATTATCGCCAAGGCTGCGTCACAAAAGGTTTCTGACGTTCATATCGAAGTAGCAGACCAAACAACAATATTTTTCCGTATAGACGGCAGTATGCAGCCAGTAATGGAATATAATTCACAATGGGGTGAATCTTTTGTTCGTGCAGCGTTTGCATCGTCTGATATGTCTAATGCGAACTATGCACAGAATGAATATCAGTCTGCACAAAAAGATGGACATACACCATTGCGTGGAACCAAGGATTTATATCTGCCATCGGGTATATTGGGTGTCCGTATGCAATTTAACCCAATTGCGTTTGGTTCACGATATGTTGTAATGCGTCTGTTGTACGATAACCCATCCGAAGGTATTAAAACAGAACAAGAATTTGGTCCATATGAACAAAGATTGTTGGCACGTATGCGTTCTTTTCCAACAGGTCTTGTAATCGTTGCAGGTCCAACCAGTTCTGGTAAATCGACGACATTGGTGCGTAATATGTCAATGATGTTGCGTGAACGCAACTATGAAATAAATATGATAACTGTGGAAAACCCTGTTGAACAAAAAATATTTGGTGCACATCAGATGCCTGTGGTAAATACCACGAATGAAGAGCAACGTGAAGAAAAATATGTCGAAGCATTGGCTGCTGCATTGCGAAGTGACCCCGATACACTGATGGTTGGTGAAATTCGTACTTTGGCGGCAGCACAGTTGACGGTGCGTGGTGCGTTGTCGGGTCATAATGTGTGGACAACTTTGCACGCAAATTCCGCATTGGCTGCGTTGACACGTTTGCTGGATTTAGGAATTGAACCCTTCAAGTTAAAAGATGAAACGTTGATGCGTGGTCTTGTTTCTATGCGTCTGTTTAAAAAAGTTTGTCCTTATTGTCGTGAACCTTTGGCAAACCATCCAGAGCGTGGTGCATATCGTCGTGTTGTGGATGCGTATGGTGAAATAGGGTTGCGTCAGGTTTATCAACGTGGGCAAGGTTGTGAACACTGTAATGGTACGGGTAATATCGGTCGTGTAAAGGCGGGTGAAGTTATTATTACAAACAGTGAATTTTTGCAACTTGCATTGGCTGGAAAAACAGATGATGCGGTTAAATACTGGCTGGAAGAAATGGATGGTCGTACATTGAAAGAGGCTGCAACTTCTTTGATGTTGCAGGGTATTATCAGTGTCGATGAACTGGAACGTTGGGTCGGACAGTTGGATCAGCCGGGGGTATATTGATATGAATAAATTGGAATTGTTATATGCAAAAATGATGTTTCGGTTTGATACCGAAAAGCGTATGGCAATTTGTCGAAAATTAGCATCTTTGTTGCGAAATGATTTTACGTTGATTGACGCGCTGGAACGATTGGAAATGGTTGAATCTAAAAATGGAACTAAACCAAACGAACCCTTCGCAATTGTTATGCGTCAGTGGCAAAAGAATCTCGAAAAAGGTATGACTTTTTCAGAGGCAACACGTGGTTGGGTTCCACCAAATGAAACACTGTTGGTAACATCTGGTAATTTATCTAATTTGGTTGTTGCATTGGAAAACGTTGGTCGTGTTGTTGATGGAACACAGCGTATCAGACGTGCAATGACAACTGCAATTGCGTATCCTTTGTTTTTACTTGCGTTGACATTTGGTATTATCATTATGGTTGGTTTGTATTTAGTGCCGCCATTACGCGATGTTGCGGGTAATGATATTATATGGCGTGGGTCTGCCCAGTCTTTGATTTGGTTGTCCGATTTTTCAATCAAGTATTGGTATATATTCTTGCTTTCGTTTGCGTCAATTATATCTATTGTTTGGTTAAGCCTTGCAAATTGGTCGGGACGTGTGCGTACATTGTTTGATAAATTGCCACCATGGAATATATATAAAATTCAAGCATCTGTTGGTTGGTTGATGAGTTTGGCTGCCATGGTCAGTGCAGGTGTAACAATCCCAGATGCAATGCGTATGTTGGCAGATAATGCAAACAGATATTTACGTAGAATATTAGATTCTGCACTGCGTTTTATTGCAAATGGTGATAATCTTGGTATCGCACTGGAAAAAACAAAATATGAATTTCCAGATACTGAAATTATTGGCGACTTGACCATCTATGCAGATATGAATGAATTTGACGAGAATTTGACCCAGGTTGCAAATGATTACTTGAATGAATCTGTTCGCAAAATGGAAAAGGTTTCCAGTACACTAAACAGCATGGGTATTTTGTTGGTTTCTGCAATAATTGCATGGGTGGTATTGGGGACGTTCCAGATGCAGGATCAAATAACAAGCGCCCTGTCGTAAAATAAATTATAATAATTCATCTGTGGACGGTCCTGATGGCTCATGTAGCGTCTGTACACTACACCATCAGGACCGTTTCACATCTAAATCATTCTAATTTATTTGTTACCCACTATTTACACCATAAACGGCAGGTTTTCCAGCGTTCCTTCGGCAACGCGGACATTTACGTCAATCAACATAAAGATTGAATCAGGACTGCGTTGGATGTTTTCGGAAAATATTCCTGCGTCCAGCAAGTGGCTGGTATTTACAGATAGTTTTGTTATCAGATGGTCGTCGTCTAATAATGTGTAAATAGGACCAATGTTATTTGGTGTGTTGGAACCAATTTCATGTTCGTTTTGTGGACAACGTAGACCGTCCATAATTGTTTTAACGCGGTTGTCAATATCACTGCGTGGAACACCAACAATTTCAGGATGCATCATTTGGATGTCCAGTTCTGCAATCAGTTTTAGATTCGGTGTAATAATTGGGTTCCAATCTATTCCGCCAACATGTCTTGTTGTAATAGGGCTTTTAGTTGGGTTTGGTACCATGTATTGTGTCAAATTATTCCATGGGCTGTGTTCAACCAGTTTTTTTAACTGTGGATGAAACTGCATACGTATATCGGCAATATGCTGGGCACGCTTTTTTGGGTTAATTAAAATATCACCAAAATATAACAATTTAAATTTCATTTTTATCCCCTTTTTCCTTGATAATTATAACAGAAATTGCTATGTTTTACATAGAAAAAAGAAAGGAAAATTAAATGTCTGTAAATAATGAATATACTGGTGATTCCATTAAGGTTTTAAAGGGACTAGAAGCTGTTAAAAAACGTCCTGGTATGTATATCGGCGACGTTGGCGAAGGTGGGGCAGGTTTGCACCATATGATATACGAAGTTGTTAACAATTCTATCGACGAAGCAATGGCTGGTTATGCAGATACTGTTTATGTGTCTTTAAATGCAGACGGCAGTGCGACAATCCGCGATAACGGTCGTGGTATGCCTTTTGATATAAATCACGAAACAGGTCGCAGTGCGCTGGAACTGATTATGTGCGAATTGCATGCTGGTGGTAAATTTGATAACGAAAGCAATGGTGCGTACAAGGTTTCTGGTGGTTTGCACGGTGTGGGTGTTTCTGTGGTAAACGCATTGTCTAAATGGCTAGAAGTTCGTGTGTGGCGTGGCGATAAAGAAGCATTTATGTCTTTTGCAGACGGTGTGCCAACATGTGATTTGAAAATTACTGAAAATAAATCTGGTATTGAACATGGAACCGAAGTGACTTTCTTGCCATCTGCTGAAACATTTACAGGTACAGAATTTAGTTTTGATACAATGGAAACATGGTTGCGTGAACAGTCTTATCTGAACGCCAATGTTAAAATTATTTTGGAAGATTTGCGTGGTTCTGAAAAGAAAGAACGCGAATTCCACAGTGTTGACGGGTTAAAAGGTTTTGCAACATATCTGGATAAATCCAAAGAATTGTTGAACAAAGAACCAATCCAGATGATAAAACAACAAGATGATACATATATCGAAATTGTTTTACAGTGGACAACTGCATATACAGAAACGTCTTTGTGTTTTACAAATAATATTCCAAATCGTGATGGTGGAACACACTTGGCCGGCTTTCGTGCAGGTTTGACACGTGCAATCAACAAATATATTGCAGAAAAAGGAACTAAGAAAGATATAAATCTGTCTGGTGAAGACTTCCGCGAAGGTTTAACAAGTATCGTTAGTGTTAAAATCCCAGACCCAAAATTTGGTTCTCAGACTAAAGATAAATTGGTATCAAGCGAGGTTCGTCCAATTGTTGAAAGTACTGTATCTGAATTGTTGTACGAATTCTTGGATGAAAACCCAGCGATTTCAAAAACTATTATCGATAAAATTATAGAAGCGGCAACCGCACGTGAAGCAGCACGCAAGGCACGTGAATTATCACGTAAAAAGACAGGACCTGAATTGGGTGGTTTGCCTGGTAAATTGGCTGGCTGTTCAGAACGTGACCCTGCAAAATGCGAATTATTTATTGTTGAGGGGGATTCTGCTGGTGGTACTGCAAAGCAGGGACGTGACCGTAAAACACAGGCGATTTTGCCATTGCGTGGTAAAATCTTGAATGTTGAGCGTGTGCGTTTTGATAAAATGTTGGGCTCTGACACAATTGGTGCCTTGATTACAACAATGGGTGCTGGTATCGGTAAAGACGAATTTGATATTGAAAAAATGCGCTATCACAAAGTTATTATCATGACCGATGCGGACGTTGACGGTCAGCATATTCAGACATTGCTGATGACATTCTTTTATCGTCATATGCCACAGGCAATTGAACGTGGATATATCTATGTTGCAAAGCCACCATTGTATGGCGTTACACGTGGTAAACAGCAAATCTATTTACAGAACGAACGCGAAATGGATGATTATTTGATGGAACAACTTGCCACAGACGGTATGATTGAAACATCAAATGGTGTTCAGGTTTCTGGTGCAGACTTGAAACGTTTGTTGGGATTGGTTTTAGAAATGCGTAATTGCTTGCAGCCATTAAATCATATTGTTCCATTGCGTTTTGTAGAAGCCTTGGCATTAAATGGTGCATTTGAAAACCCAAGTGCAGAAAACTTTGCTGCTGTTCAAAATATGCTGGATGCACAAGAACTGGAATTTGAACGTGGATGGAAAGTGTCCAGTACACCGGCTGGTATTGAAATCACACGTACATTGCGTAGCGTACGCGAAACATATCTGTTGCCAGTTGAAAAAATCAACGGTATGGAAATACGCAGTTGGCACAGATTAAATGGTCGTGAAGAGTTGATGGAAACTTTCAGTAAACCAACAACATTGCGTGTAAAATCAAAATCACAAAAGATTTGGGGTGCGTTGACATTGTTGAATACTGCGTTTGAATATGCCAAAACAGGATTAAAAATCCAACGATACAAGGGTCTTGGTGAAATGAACGCAGAACAGTTGTGGGAAACAACAATGGATCCAAATCATCGTTCTTTGTTCCAAGTAAAAATTGATGATGCAGCCAAAGCAGACGAAGTTGTTTCAATGCTGATGGGTGATGTGGTTGAACCGCGTCGTGACTTTATCGTTGAAAATGCGTTGGATGCAAATCTGGACGTTTAATAGTTCGGCACAGGGTTAAACCTGTGCCATGTTTTACAAAGGTTGTAAAAATGGATAACGAAAATAAAAGTATTATAAATGCTGGACCTTCTAAGAAAGATAAATTATTAGAAGAAAAAGAAGCGTTAGAAAAAGAAATAAGAGAATTATCTGGTGTATCTTCAAGTCAGATTAGATATAAAGAAGCACGTATCAAGATAATTGAAAAACAGCTTGACCTGGATAAGCCAAAAGAAGGTAACAGTACTGATAAAGATTCACAGAATGAATTTTTAATGAAAATGATGGCACAAAAAGGTGGCATGACAGCTTGAATATGATGTTTTCTGCAAATTGGTTTTTTGATTTAGAAAAAAAATTGCGTGATATGGGGTTGGATTCTGACAACCAATCTTTTGATGAAATACTGGATGTTTTGCAGAATAAAAAAATATGTTCGCCAGATGAATTTGCATCTCATTGTGTATATGTAATTTTGGCAGGTGGTTTTTCACAACAAACCGCCAAAAAAATTCATAAAAAAATTATGGATATTTTGTGTACGTATGGTGCTGATTTTGATTACATAATTCAGATATTTAATAACAAAAATAAAATAAATGCGGTTTGTAAAATATGGAATAGTCGCGTTGCGTTGTGTGATGATTATTATAAATTACAGAGTTTGGATAATAAATTAAAATATCTGCAATCGTTGCCTCATATTGGGAAAATTACTGCAAATCATCTGGCACGAAATCTGGGCGAAGATGTTGTGAAATATGATATCTGGATTCAGCGTTTGGGGTGCGTATATTCTGGTCGTGATGATTTAGTATCAAAAATAAACAATGGTAAATTGTGCGATGATATAAAATCTGCGTGCGATGATATGTTTATGCATTTGTGTAATGAAACAAGGTTGCCACGTGGATATATAGATGTTGTTCTTTGGAAAAGTCTGCAACAAGGGTTAATAAAATTATGAATGTGAAAATAGAACAATCTTGGAAAAATGCATTGTCGTCAGAATTTGATAAAGAGTACTTTATTAAACTGACTGATTTTGTGCGTAATGAATATTTGTCTGGAAAAAGAATTTTTCCAGATGCAAAAAATATTTTTAATGCATTTAATTTGTGTCCGCTGGATTCGGTCAAGGTTGTTATTATCGGTCAAGACCCATATCACGAACCAGGGCAGGCACATGGATTGTGTTTTTCTGTGTTGCCACCAACACCAAACCCACCAAGTCTGCAAAACATATACAAAGAGATTGAATCTGATTTGGGACGTCCGTCTGTTACAAATGGTGATTTAACATACTGGGCACAACAGGGGGTGTTATTGCTAAATTCAACATTGACTGTTCAGGCGCATTTGGCTGCATCACACAGTGGACGCGGTTGGGAACAATTTACAGATGCTGTTATTCGTGCATTAAATACACGTGAAAATATTGTGTATATGCTGTGGGGTTCGTTTGCACAAAAGAAAGGTGCAATTGTTGATGCGTCAAAAAATCTGATTTTAAAAAGTGCACATCCGTCACCACTGTCTGCGTATCGTGGATTTTTTGGAAATCATCATTTCAGTTTGGCAAATGAATATTTAACCCGGCACAACAAAACACCGATAGATTGGTAATAAAAAAATCCCCATTTTGGGGATTTTTTTATTTTATTCAATGCAACAATTTACTGCGTTTTTTACCCAGGTTTTTAGTTTTGAAACCTTGCCACTGTTTGATTTTGCTGGGGTAGGGGATGTTTTTTCTTCTTTTGATTTTTTCACAGGTTTTGTTGTCGTTTTTGCTTCGCCTGTCAGCATACCCATATTTAATCCCCAGAACATAGAATATAATTCGTATGATTGGTCAAACAATTCGTATGCTGTCTTTTTATCGCCAGATGCCAGTGCCTTGGTTCCAACCTCAAACACGCGCATTGCAGCAGCCAGCAAGTGTTTAGATATGCACCATACTTCGCCTTCGTAAGATGGGATGATTTTCAACATTGCGTTTTTACGCATTTCGCGAACTTCGTTAATTAAATCATAGAATTCGTGTTTGCCTGTTTTTGCACCGGAAAACATCAAGTGTTCTTCAATAGAAATCAGATTCATAATACCAATTGTTAAATCTTGGTCGGATGATAAATCTTTGGGATTTACTTTTTTGGCGGCATCCAATGCTTCGACGTATTCTTGAACAGATTTAATTTTTTTCATATTTTCCCCCATTACTTAAAAACAAATCATCATTGCCCAACTGGCCAGTGCCAATGCGACAATCGGTAATACAACCTTTTCAAATGGAAAGTGTGCGTGACCACCGTTTTTCTTTTTCATCCACTGATATAATTTGGATGTCAGAATAAATATCAGTGCACCACACAGTGTTCCAAATAATACAGGGTCCATAACCAGACCACCACAAATCAATGTTGGATTATATTCAACAACACCCATATAAACAAAACCAACCATCGCAATGGATGCCAATATGATAATTACATCGCGACCCCAAAAGTGCCAATTTTTCTTGTCCATAAACTTTAATGTCCAGTAACCCAGCAAAGTCAACAATGCACCAGCCCACAGTCCAACAACACTGTCTGGCACGCCCAAACGACGTGCGATATCAAGACCTGCACCAATTGCGATTGTGCATACAGGACACGCAGGATTTGCAATTGCAGATACCGGTAATAATGCAAATAATGCTGCAAGTAATTTACGCATAATTCCTTTCCTTTTTGTTTATAGTCCAAGTGATTATGGCAAAATTACAAAATAAAGTCAACGAGTCTTAAAACCTGATTAAAATAAAAAAACCGCCCGGATGGGCGGTTTAATCTTGGTAGCAGCGGAGGGACTTGAACCCCCGACACGCGGATTATGATTCCGCTGCTCTAACCAGCTGAGCTACGCTGCCAAGCGACACAGATTATAACAGTATTTTTTTTAATTGCAAGTAAAAGACGTATTATGAATTTATTCATTGTTAAAATAATTATATTTTTTAATAATATTTGTTGAATCAGGGGTGTGGTTGTGATAATATAAACGTTATGAGGAAAATTTTACCATTTATTTTTTTATTTGTTATATCGGCTGCAAATGCGACGGAAAATCCGTTCTTTGACGGGTATGATAATCAGGTGGTATTTAATGTTGGATACGGCACAAATCATGGCTTTTTAATTTCGCCACCGACACAGTTTGTACCGTTTCATATGTTCCATATTCAATATTCACAACCAACAACGTTTTTCAGGTTGCCGGCACGTAAGTCACTAAACGTTATTCAGACGTTGGGACATGGGTCAAAATATGGTTGGAACTGGGATAAATATACAATTCCAATTGCAATGTTGTCCGAAGATGTCGCAATATTTAGCGGTGATGATTGGTATACTTTTATCGGTATTGGGGTTGGATTTCAGGCACAACAAAACGAACGTATTGGGTCTAAACTGATTTTCGGGTTCAAGTTGGGTGCGGCATATCGTATATCAGAATGCACCGCCATAGAGGCATTTATGCAGCATATGTCCAACGGCAACACCGCCCCAGAAAATAATTCTTATGCATTTTATGGTCTGGGTTTTGCATATAATTTCTGATAAAAACTTTGTCCTTGATTTTTATAACGTCACCCGTATAATTGGAACAGTTTTCATCGCCCTAATAGTCTAGTGGTAAAACACGTCCTTGGTAAGGACGAGTCGCAAGTCCGATTCTTGCTTAGGGCACCAGAAATTTCCCATCTAATTTGCGTTTGTTTGATTTGACTCAGGTCATGTATGTTCAATACACTCCCATCGTCAAATCTGCACAATACGCATTATCTGGAATATTTCTGTCACCCTACGGGCACCGAAATTTCATCATCTGTTTTGCGTTTGTTTGTTTTTCCTCAGGTCATGTATGTTCAATACACTCCCATCGTCAAAACTGCACAATACGCAACATCTAATACATTTGTGTCGCCCTGCGGGCACCATCCGCTTTCGCTTACGCTACAGCGAGATTGGTTTTTGCAAATCTTATAAATCGTTTTGTTTGTACTGTGATTTATGATATAATGTCCCCGATAAGAAAGGGGA
>JBKSMR010000042.1:0-12676 GCA_046881895.1 Alphaproteobacteria bacterium | reverse complement strand
ATTCTCAGCCATACATGCATTCTGCTGTTCGGTTAACTTGGCATTGTATATTGCCTGGGCTTCGCGTTCCAAGGTAACCAACAATTCACGGAACAACGATGTTGTCGCTTCTTGTTTTTGTACTTCGACGCGACTCATCATTACTGGCGTATCATATATCATACCACGTTTGGCCATCGTTTGACATATGCCCTGCTCGCCATTTGATGCGGTACACAATAATTTACCATATGCATCCCTGGCCGGAATCTTATCAGCAGAAGACGAATTTGCCGTTATATTTACCTTATAATTACCAGAATCATACCAGCCTTCGCCAACAGATGTTGCGGTTCCCCAACCTGCGGTTGCAGTTGCATTATCCGCCAATTTTGCACGTTCAATTGCCAAGTGTTCTTCACAACTGGACGCATTTTTAACCGTTTCGCCACACAACCCCAATACGATTGTATAATCCAAAACACCACCAACCTTGTTCATTGACGTATCAAAAGAATTATTGTTGGTTTTGGTCAATGTTGATGCAATGTCTGTACGATTGCGATAGCAACTGACATAATCTTCACCACACAATGAACGAACACAGCTGGTCGCAACAGATTCACAATCTTTTCTCATTTGTGCAATTGCCGCATCATTATATGTCGTTGACAATCTGGAATTCAATGCCGCAACCAAACCAATTGGATCTGATTTATTATTTGCATTATACTCAGGGAACAATTCGTCAAACGCATTATCTGCATATGTGTACGAATACACATCATCACCAGACGAAACATCCTGATACGCATACAGGCAATTTGGATCTGTATTTGTTATTGCTGCACATCCTTGTTCTATCTCTGCACGTGTGGATGCGGCATTTATTGTTTTGTCACCATTGGCACCAAACACATCGGAATAACATACTGCACCAGAACCGCCACCACATGAACGCATTGCACACTGCATAAATGTATCACGACATTTATTCTTGGCATCTGTATCAAATTTTTGCAAAACACCTTGAATCTTGGAATTTAATGCAGACTTGCGATCATTATGTGCCATTACAAACACTTCATCCATAATTTCAGGATCCGCCAAATCGGATGCCTTTGGCTTTTTGCCGTTGTATGTGATATGACATGCCTCTAAGGTGCCAACTGTATCGGCACATTCAGAACGCAAATAGCGATTTACCTGACTGGATGTTATTTTACCATCACCATCCGATGCCAAATCAGCAACCAACGTACCATCAGACACACCCTGGGCAGCCTGAATCTTGGCAATCGATGTACCTTCGATACAACGCAATGGATTCTTGGCACACGCCTTGGTAACACACGCATCAACAGCCTTGTAACAACTGGATACTGCATTTGCTGCAACGTAATCTGCACCATCATCAATCATTGTTGCAATCGAACCACTAACATTTGATAAATCTTTTATAGACATACCTTTTTCATCATTCAAAACGTCGTTCATTGACTTGCTTTTTACATTTTCCCCAAACATTTCACGAACAGCCGCCATTGTACATCTTGCCAAATGAGAATCACAATTTAGCGCCTGTTTTTTGAACGAACGTGTCGATGAACACAGTTCAAAGTTTTCACCACAAACATCATCACGCTTTAAACAGTTTGTATATCTTTTTACACATGTCTGATTGTCATACATATTTTCAATTCTGGCCGCAATGATTTTCTGACCCATAACACTGCCATCTGTTGGATACGTAAAACGAACAACTTCTTTATCATCGTTATATTCTGCAACATTAGCAAACGCAGCCGTATCAGACGTACCAAACAACGCATTTATACCAGCAGAATTACACTGTAACAAAGTGCTGGTACAATCTGGTATTTGGGCATGAAATAAAACGTTTGTTGTACATTCTGAAAAATCGATACCGCATGTATCATCATTCTGAATACATTCCATATATGAATCAATACATTCAATCTCGTCCAACAAGGTAGACGCATCAACCGCAGTCTGCACGTAATTTCCAGATACCGTTCTATTACCCGATGGCATGCGACGTATCGCACCAGACGATGACATCGCCATCACAGCATTCCCCGCGTTAATTACACCCGGACGTGCAGTAACACCAAAAACCGCAGGAACCATGCAGAAAACCGATAAAAAACCAATTGTATTTTTGAGAAATTTCATCCCCTAACTCCATTTTTAATACTTCATTTTAACATAAAACCGCAACTTTGAAAAGGGAAAAATTTATTTTTAACCACTATTTCACATAATTTCTGGCAACTTTTTTTATACCACGCGTTTTAAATGCAACCGTTAAAATATCACCATTATCTTCGATAACAACACCTGCACCCATTTCGTCATGCGTTACCAACCGTCCAGTCATCGACACTGGCTTTTTAATAACAGGTTTCGGCGTGGGCGTATAACTGGTCGATATTTTCGGACGATAAGACACAACACCACCTTGAAAATCCAAGAATTTATTGTCCATTTCTGTAATAAAGCGACTGGGGCAATTATACTGACGTGAACCAAATATCACACGCGACATCGCATTAGATATAACACAACGACGACACGCACGCGTTATCGCAACATAGGCCAAACGACGTTCTTCTTCGATTGCACCTTCGTTGATAGATTTTTCGTTGGGAAATATGCCCTCTTCCCATGCAGGCAAGAATACCGTATCAAATTCCAGCCCCTTGGCTGCGTGAATTGTCATAATGCGAACACTGTTATTTTGTGATGTATCATCAGAATCATTATCGTCTGTCATCATCAAGGCCGCCTGTTCCAAGAATTCTGGTAACGTCGCATACTTTGATATCACAGTCGTCAACAATTCACGAATATTCAGCAATCTGTCTGGTGCATCTGCATCCTTGGACTCAGCCCACATTTTGATATACCCAGAATCATTTAATAACTTTTTCGCAGCATCACGTGCCGGCATTGACACCCAATCAAAATCAAACGCAGATAAAAATTCATCTGCAGCTGCACGCTGTTTCGCAGACAGTTTTGCATTTCGTAATCCAGACATTAAATTTTCACCACTTTGACGCAATGTTTGAATTGCCTTGTCACCAAATCCACGTCTGGGCTTTGCAATAACACGCAAGAAAGATATATCGTCAAATGGATATACCAATAAACGCAAATACGCAATCGCATCGCGAATTTCCATGCGGTCATAGAACTTGGTCGCCCCAATCAATTTATATGGCAAACCACGTGATGCAAATTCTTCTTCAAAAATTCGCGACAAACTGCCTGCACGAATAAGAACTGCGAATTTATTATAATCGCCTGAATCGTCACGAACGATTGAATCAGCGATAATATGTGCTTCGTCCCTGTCTGATGGCAATGTCAAAACATACACAGGTTCAGACGGTGTACCCGTCGTTGCAACACGTAAATCCTTGCCCAAACGTCCCTGATTGTGTCGTATCAAAGAATTCGCCGCACCCAAGATATTTTCAGTACTGCGATAATTTGTTTCCAGTCTTATTATCTGTGCATCTGGATACGTCTTATTAAAATTCAAGATGTGTTTTATTTCTGCACCACGCCATGAATATATAGACTGATCATCATCGCCAACGCAACAAATATTCGGACATTCAATCCCACGTGTCAGCATTGTCAACAATTCCATCTGGGCATTATTTGTGTCTTGAAATTCATCAACCAAAATATATCTAAACTGATTTTGATAATGTTTTAACACGTCAGGATTTTTTTCAAATAATTCCAAAACTTTTAAAATAATATCGCCAAAGTCAACCGCGTTCAAACGTGCCAATTCTGCATTATATGCATTAAACAACTTGTCCTTATTTTCCAGCGCAACCAAGCCCTTGTCCTTTATCGCGGAAAATTCTTCGACATAGTCACCCGGTGTCTTGGCACCCGCCACAACCAGCGATTTTATAACCGATTTTTGATCGTCTTCGCCAAATATAATAAAGTCATTTCGCAATCCACACAGCGACGCATTTTTTCTTAAAATCCGCAAGCATATAGAATGAAATGTTCCACACCAAATATCACCAGAATACCATGTGCCATCTGACAAAGTCGCCAAACGATTTTTCATTTCGTTCGCCGCCTTGTTTGTAAAAGTCAGCGCCAAAATCTGCCATGGTTTTGCCAAGCCTTGATTTAATATATAGGCAACACGCGTTGTTAAAACACGTGTCTTGCCAGTACCTGCACCAGACAACACCAATAACGGCCCGTCTGTGGTCTGGACGGCTTTTAATTGTTCACTGTTAAGATTTTCTAGCATTAAATTCACGCATCTATTATAATACCACAAACAATCGTTATCAAGAAATGGAAAAATATTATGAATCGTATTATTTGCTTTGACATTGAAACAACTGGGTTCGACTATATGCGTGGCGACAGATGCATTGAAATCGGTGCTGTTGAAATCATTGATGGAAAAATCACAGACAATACTTTCCACGAATACATCAATCCCGAAGGTAAAATTATTCCACCAGATACATATATGGTTCATAAAATCTCGAACGCCTTTTTGGAAGACAAACCAAAAATGAGTGAAATCGCACCAAAATTCTTGGCCTTTGTCGGTAACAGTCCGATTGTCGCACACAATGGGCTGGACTTTGACTTTCCATTTGTTAATCACGAATTAGCAAAGTTAAACCTGCCACAAATTCCACGCAGTCAACAACTGGACTCAATCGTAATTGCCAGAAATCGCGTATTTGGCCCAAAAAGTTATTCACTGGACGCACTTGCCAAATGGTATGGAATATCACTGACTGCACGTGCAGACGCACACGGGGCGTTAATCGACTCGGAAATCTTGGCCAAGGTTTATATGGAATTGGAAAACACAGCACCTGCCCCAGATGTCAGTGAAATTATCGCACAACAACATGCAGCGATGGAAAAACACCCAAAGATTGGTGGAGACTTTCCATACAGAACATACGAAATTGACGCTGATGAACTGGAAAATCATAATAAGTTTATGGAACAAATAAACAAATAAAAAACCGCCCAATCGGGCGGTATTGTTTTAGCGTTTTTTATAACTTAAACAATATAGACTTACAATCTTGCGGGCTGTTTGTAATGTCTCATTATGCGCTTTTGACTTTTCTTCAACTGTCAACTCTCCTGTCTTTGGCAATGGGAATTGGGCAGATTGCATAACTTTGTTTTCATCAAGATAAGACGACACAAGCCGACTATTAATATAAGGCTGTGCGACACGAAAACCATGCCATATATAACAAATACCAGAAGCTAATTTACAGCCCTTTTCACATCCCTGACATACTTCTGTTTTAGCATCTTCAGCAAACAACATTCTTGGCCACCTTTTTTGCATATAAAACAATTTCTACCTAGATTTATACAGTGGACACAAATCGATAACACACTTTCGTGCATTTTCTAAAACCATACCATGTATTTTTTCTAAATCTTTTTCGTCACGAATCTTATCCCCAGAAACACCCACCTGTGGGTAATAAGGCTTGCCATCTGGGCCGATATAACTTGCCACCCTTATATCATTAAAAATATATGGTGTTGCAACAACAAATCCTGCCTTCCAGTTGTCTATATATGACCACAACATACACTTTGCATCACAACCGGTACATCTTTCCATTTTGTTGCTTTCTGCAACACCAATAAACATTTTACCATCAAACATTACGCAATCTTTTTCAAGACCAATGATGCATTCGTTCCACCAAATCCAAACGAATTACTGATTACGACATCAACCTTGCGTTTTTTGGCAACATGCGGAACCAAGTCAAAATCACCAACTGCATCTTCTGGGTCATCCAAGTTGATTGTTGGTGGCACGATACCATCACGAATTGCAAGGACGCTGAATATCGCCTCTACCGCGCCTGCGGCACCCAACAAGTGACCTGTTACAGATTTTGTTGAAGACATTGATACAGACAAATTACCAAACAAAGTTTTAACAGCCGCCAGTTCGCCAACATCACCCAAACCTGTGGATGTACCATGTGCGTTGATATAGTCAACATCCGCCGCTTCCAAACCCGCGTTCTTTAACGCAGCCTTCATCGCACGCAAACCGCCTTCGCCATTTTCTGCTGGTGCTGTGATATGATATGCGTCACCAGACAGACCGTAACCTGCAACCTCGGCATAAATTTTTGCACCGCGTTTCACAGCGTGTTCATATTCTTCCAGAACCAAGATACCAGCACCTTCGGCCATAATAAAACCATCACGATTTTTATCCCATGGACGCGATGCTTTTTCTGGTTCGTCATTACGTGTACTTAATGCGCGCATTGCAGAAAACCCAGCCAATCCGATACGTCCAACCGCAGCTTCGGCACCACCACAAATCATAATATCTGCATCACCAAATTGAATTAAACGTGCACCTTCGCCAATTGAATGTGCACCTGTGGCACATGCTGTTACTGTGGAAATATTTGGACCTTTGAATCCATATTTAATAGAAACATTTCCCGCAGTCATATTGATAATTCCCTTTGGGATAAAGAACGGGCTAACACGACGTGGACCGCCAGTATGCAATTCAACACAATTATCATAAATTGTATTTAAACCACCAATCCCGCTGCCGATTGAAACGCCGATACGTTCTTTGTCACCTTCATATGTATCAAGACCAGCGTCTTTGATTGCTTCGTCTGCTGCAACAATGCCATAGATAATAGACTTATCTAATTTTCTTTGTTCACGCGTTTCAACAACAGAATCAGGATTGAACATACCTGGTTCTGTACCACATTGCGGCACACCTGCGATTTGCGACGCCAAATCAGCCACCTCAAAAGAATCTATTTTTCTTATACCAGACTTTCCATTCAGAACATTTTGCCATGCGTATTCAACGCCTGTACCAACTGGTGAAACAATTCCCATTCCTGTAATAACAACCTTTCTCATATATTAAACCTTTATATATATAATTGGACATATGTCTATATCATAACGAAAATAAAGATAAAATACAGTAAAAAAATCCGCCAGACCAAACAGCCTGACGGAACAATATTTCAAGAAACAAAAATATTATTTTTTGTTTTCTTCGATATATTTAACAGCGTCACCAACAGTCAGCAACTTTCCAGCTGCTTCATCTGGAATAGTGATGTCAAATTCTTTTTCAACTTCCATAACGAATTCAACAATGTCCAAAGAATCTGCACCCAAGTCATTAACAAATGCAGATGTTTCTGTAACCTTATCTTCTGATACACCCAGTTTATCAGCTACAATTTTTCTTACTTGTTCAAAAGTAGTCATTTTTTTTCCTTTGTTTTAGTTAAATTTTTTGGTCGTTACCATGACCGTCATTATGGTAAAGCCTATCATTTTCATAACATAGTGTCAAGCAATTATAACAATTGGTAACAAACACAAATTTCTCACTAAGAATTTTCTGTCAACAAATCGTCCAGCAAATTGTTCAAATTTGCACGTAAATTTTCCTTGTCCGACGCCCAAACAACCTGACGCATCAAGAACTTGTACACATCGTCCATTGTAAGATTTGGAATACCCGCATCTTTTGCGACCTGACGCCACGAAGTTCGTGGGTCTAATAAATGCATACCGCCATGACTTGGGAATACCCATTGACCGTCTTGTGGCATATCTTGCAACAACAATATCGCCCTATCAGATAACGGCCAACCATTCCACATATCATGATTAAAATCTAAATCTTCCCATGCCATTGCAAAAACTTTTGAACGCGGCACAAACGAATATATCAGCATTAAAAAAGCACCACGCAAAACAACATTTTCATGCCGTTCTATTACACGAACAAGCCTGCGTAACCCCGCCCTATTTAATGGTCGTATACGGCGATTTTGCTGGATTTTTTCAAGAGAGGCAGCAGGATTATTTTTTACAAATCCCATTTCAATTGCGTATTTAAAAACACTCTGCATCAGTTCTTGCATACGTGCTGCAATTGCGTTCCCGGATATTTTTGCGATAACATTTCTTATATCGTCAGTCGAAATATCAACAACATTTTTTTCAAACAAATCAGACAAATGTCTGTTGATAGAACGCAACAATTTCATATAAGAATCTTCGCCACGACGCACTTTATTTTTCAGATACAAATCCAGCAATTCTTTAAAAACAATTTTCTTTCTGCGAACAACAGGCTTTTTAGTTGCATTTTTCAACACTCTTTCCACCGCACTTCTGGCACTGTCAACATCCAGATCAGGATAACCACCGATTAAGATTCTTTTATCTTTACCGTTTACGCGTTTACGAACAAAAAAAGTTTTAACACCACGACTGGTTATATACATACGCAATCTTGGCTCTTCCAAATCTTGAACGACATCGAACCCAGAACTTGGTGCTGGCAAATTATCCAAAATATACGGATTAAAATAAAATTGGTGTGCCATGTCAGGCCCCTTTTGTTTTATTTTGTCTTTTGATTGAACTTATTTTTCCAAAAGCGTTTTTTTTCAATTATTTTCTGTTCTAATATTTGTCTTTTTTGGAAATAATTTTTATTCGCAGGATATACACCACATTGGACACATGGACACAATTGTTCTTCATCAACCGGTGCAAAGTTTGTACAGCGTCTTAAATCATACGTCATCATCACATATTCAAAATCTGGACCGTCAACAACTCTTGAACGCCCATACATAACACGCCATTTAATACATGCCGGCACTTCATCATAAGAATCTTCTTCAAAGAATGCGCGTGCAGTTTTCATACGAGCTTCATTCACATTATATTCTGCTCTACGAACTTCTTTGTCTAGTTCTTTAAATTCTGCCCAGTCTTGTTTTTTTTGATACATTGACGTTTTAAATAAATACCTAAGCCAACTCATAACTTAACCTTTTATTCTAAGACACTTTCAGTGCGTTAATAAATGCAGACTGAGGAATTTCAACATTACCAAAAGAACGCATACGTTTTTTACCTTCTTTTTGTTTTTCCAACAGTTTACGTTTACGTGTTATATCCCCCCCATAGCACTTTGCAGTTACGTCTTTGCGATATGCAGCGATTGTTTCACGTGCAATAATTTTCCCACCGATTGCGGCCTGCAAAGGAATTTTAAACTGATGACGTGGAATTAAATCTTTTAATTTTTCAACAATCTGACGACCACGTTTTTCTGCAAAAGACCGATGACACATAAATGACAACGGCTCTACATTTTCTTCGTTTACCAAAATATTTACTTTGACCAAATCAGACGCCTGATAACCATATACGACATAGTCAAAAGATGCATATCCAGATGATATAGATTTAACCCTGTCATAGAAATCAAATACAATTTCTGCCAATGGCAATTGGTAAACCAATACGGCACGATTACCAACATAAGAAACATTTTCTTGAACGCCACGTCTTTCTGCACACAGCGACATAATACCACCCATATATTTATCTGGCATCATAATTGTTGCACGAACCCATGGCTCTTCGATGGAGGCGATTTTTGTTGGTTCTGGCATATCGGCTGGATTTTCCAAATCGACAACTTCGCCATTACGCAGATGAATTTTATACAGCACACTTGGCACAGTATTTATCAAATTCAAATTAAATTCACGCGACAGACGTTCACTAATAATTTCCATATGCAGTAAACCCAAGAATCCGCAACGCAGTCCAAACCCAAGTGCCGACGACTTTTCCACAGTAAACATAAACGACGCATCGTTTAACGCCAATTTTTCTGCACTTTCGCGGAAAGTAGGATAGTCATCTGCTTCGACCGGAAAGAAAGACGAGAACACAACCGGCACAGACGGTTTAAATCCTGGTAACATTTGTGCATTTTCAGACTTTGCATCAACGATTGTATCACCAACCTTGCAGTCGTGAATTGTTTTCATACCTGTAATAATAAATCCAATTTCACCTGTATGTAATTTATCAACATTTACCATCTTTGGCGTAAAGTAACCGATTTTATCAACGACATACTCTGCCCCAGTTGCCATAAATTTAATCTTTTGCCCACGCGACAGCGTACCATCAACCACACGAACCAAGACTACAACACCCAAATAAGAATCATACCAAGAATCCACCAACAACGCACGCGTTGACGCATTTTCATCGCCATGTGGCGGTGGCAATTTGTTTACAATTTCTTCCAGCAATTCTGGCACACCATCACCTGTCTTGCCAGATACGGCCAACGCTTCCTTTGCATCCAGACCGATAACATCTGCGATTTGTTCACGTGTGGCCGCCACATCACTGGATGGCAAGTCAATTTTATTCAGCACGGGCAACATTTCTAAATCATTATCCAATGCCAGATATGCATTTGCCAATGTCTGAGCCTGAACACCCTGGGTTGCGTCAACCAAAACCAACGCACCTTCACACGCAGCCAATGAACGTGAAACCTCATAAGAAAAGTCCACATGTCCCGGCGTATCCATCAGATTTAGCTGATATTCTTCACCATTTTTTGCCTTGTAATTCAGACGCACCGTTTGTGCCTTAATCGTAATACCACGTTCACGTTCAATATCCATAGAATCCAGAACCTGGGCCTTCATCTCACGCGATTGCAAACCACCTGTAAATTCAATCAATCTGTCGGACAGCGTTGATTTACCATGGTCAATATGTGCAACAATAGAAAAATTACGGATATTACTCTGCTTCATCAAAACACCTATACTTTCTTGCGGCAATAATAAACCAGTATTGCCACATTCGCAAGGTATTTTTTGCCTAAAAAAAGTATTATTTTAAATTATTCAGCAATTCATCGATTCGTGCGGCACGTTCCAATGTATCATCATATGCAAATCTGATATCTGGTACATATTTTTGATTCATACGTGCGGCCAGTTCAAAACGCACAGACCGTGTAATTTCATCCAACTTTTTTTGCACAACACTTATATCAGGATTTCTGGTATAAAAGAACAAGCGAACAAATTGCAAACCACCATGTGAATCTGCACCAACCAGTGACACACCAGAAATCAGTGGGTCATCGGAATAAATATCGCGTAATATTTCTGCGACCAAGATTTGTACTTTTGCTGCGATACGTTCGCCACGATTTGAATTAAATTGTTTTTTTGGCATAATTTTTATCCCTGATATAGTTTATTGTTATTGTAAAATATTAAATATTAAATTACAATCAAGTAAATTTTTTTTACAAAAGGCGGGAAAAGTCATGAAATTTTCAGAATGTATATTAAAGAAATCAGAATCACGTGGATATTCATGGGTTGTGTTTTTAATGACAGTTTTTGAATCTATATTCCTGTTTATCCCACCCGAGGTATTTATGACCCCACCAATTATTGCGAATAAAAAGCGTGCTGTTCCGATTACGGTTGCGGCGGCGCTGGGGTCATTGGTTGGTGGTGCGATTGCATATATGATTGGCATGTGGCTGTATGATTCTGTGGGTGTCTGGCTGATAGAGACATTTTCGAATCCAGAACTGATTGAATCAACGATAAAGCCAATGTTTTCTAAATATGGAATTTTTATAATTGTACTGACTGCGGTAACACCAATACCGTATAAATTATTGGCGATATGGCTGGGCTTTATTGGGTATCCAATGTTTTTATTTTTGGCGGTATCTGCGATATTCCGCACAGGTCGCTTTGCGATAATTGCGACATTACTGTATCATTTCCAAGAACGTGCAAACGCAATTGTGAACAAATATTTTTGGCCATTGACAATTGGTGCAATTATATTCGCAGTACTTGGCATTGGATTAATAAGCCTGTTTTAAAATTGTTTTCTTGCCTGTACTACCAAGCCTTCTCTGTCATACCGGCCCAGGCCAGAATCCATTGTAAATATGAATAATGATACATTGCCCCCGACCTGCGTCGGGATGACAGGAATACCCCCACCCCACACAGTTGATATAAAAATAAAAAAAAGACCGGGGTGTCCCCCAGTCTTTTTAATTTTCATAATATTTTTTCAAATATTATTGATTGTTTGGTGTTACATCAGCTGAATCATATCCACGATCGATCATTTCCCAACCGTATGTTGTTACACCATCAACAACCTTCATTGTCAATGTGTAATCACCGTCAGAGAGTCTAGCTTCTGAATTCAATGCTGCATTTGCTGCATCCGCTGCTGTCTGTGCATTTCCAGCATTAGTCAAGGCCTGCGTTGCATCAGCTTGTGCTGCTTCTGCTGCTGCTTGTGCGGTTGCTGTTGCTTGATCCATAGTAGTAATCTTTGCCGCTGTGATACCAGAATTTACTGCATTCAACTGAGCGGCAGTCAAATTTGGTTGCTTACCTGCCAACGCTGTATTTACATCTGCTGTTTTTGCATATGGCTCCAACGCTGTTGTTTTTGCATAGTCAGCCAATTCAGCTTTTGTTGCTTTCAATGCCAAATCTGCATCTACATCTGCTGTTTTTGCATAGTCAGCCAATGTTGTATTCAATGTTGTTGTATCAACTTTGCCTGCCAACGCTGTATTTACAGCTGTAGTTTTTGCATAGTCAGCCAATTCAGCTTTTGTTGCTTTCAATGCCAAATCTGCATCTACATCTGCTGTTTTTGCATAGTCAGCCAATTCAGTTTTTGTTGCTTTCAATGCCAATTCTGCATTTACATCTGCTGTTTTTGCATAATC
>JBKSMR010000041.1:0-6836 GCA_046881895.1 Alphaproteobacteria bacterium | reverse complement strand
ATTTTACTTTTGTGCGCTTCTTTTATAGTTGTGTGTCTGACAAACTCAAATTTATTTACCCCGCATTGCCACAATGCTGTTTCATCATTTGCACAGCTTTTATAAACTGTACCGAATTTTGTACATAAAATTACCCGCCGATTTGGCGGGTGAATTTTCTGGCGGAGCGTATAGGACTCGAACCTATGGACCAAAAATTTCGGTCACAGATTAGCAATCTGCTGCATTACCACTCTGCCAACGCTCCGTGCGTGGGTTATTATATATAAACACAAAAACAATTGCAAGCAGGAAAATCTAAAAAAATAAATAACCTTGACTTTTGACGGGTGTAAATAGTATAATTTAGTGTGTAATGACAATCAAATTTATCAATTTTTACTGTTGTTGTTAAAACGCAATTTTTTCTGCGAACTGTTTTGTTTGCAAACTTTACTTATTTTCAATACAATCCAATTATAAACACAAAAAGGAACGCATAATGACAATAAAAGTATATAACGTAATGACACGCCAAAAAGAAGAATTTAAACCACTGACCCCAGGGCAGGTTAAAATGTATGCTTGTGGCATTACTGTTTCTGCAGACGCACATATTGGTCATGCGTATCAGTCTGTTACTTTCGATGTTATCACACGTTATTTGCGTTATCTGGGCTATGATGTTAAATATGTTCGTAATTATACTGATGTAGACGATAAAATTATTGCAAACGCAAATGCAATCGGCGCAGATCCAATCGAATTTGCAGAGAAAAATATTAAAAAAATTGACGATGAAATGGCACGCCTTGGAAATGAAACACCAACAATTATGGCACGTGCAACACATTGCATAGATGATATTATCGAATTCGTACAAAAGCTGATTGATTCTGGTCATGCATATGCGTCTGAATTTGGTGATGTTTACTTTAAATTGGACAGTTTTCGTGAATATGGCAAACTGTCGCACATACAAACAGATAAAAATGAAACAGGCGTTCGCAAAAGTGTTGAACCGGGCAAGTTAAACGATGGTGACTTTGCTTTGTGGAAATCGGCAAAGGCCGGTGAAATTAGCTGGGAATCGCCTTGGGGCAGGGGACGTCCGGGTTGGCACATTGAATGCAGTGCAATGAATTTGAAATATTTGGGCGAACAAATTGATATTCATGGTGGTGGACGTGACCTGGTATTCCCACACCACGAAAACGAAATTGCACAAACAGAAAGTTTAACCGGAAAGACTTTCGCGAAATATTGGATACATTGCGGCTTGGACAAGGTAAACGGTCAGAAAATGAGTAAATCATTAGGTAATGGTATATTGTTGCAAGATATACTGGCTCAATATGATTCTGATGTTATTCGTTTCGGCCTGTTGCGAAATACATATTCAACAGATATTGACATTACAGACAGTCTGTTCCCAGAAGCGAAAAAGCATGTTTACAAGATGTATTCTGTTATGAACGATGTTCAAGTACGCAGTTTTGATAACGTCAACGCCGACAAAACATCAGAAATGATTGAAAAAATCAAAACAGAATTTGAAACAGCTATGAATGATAACTTTAACACGTCTGGTGTTATGGCAGCGTTGTTTACGTGGTTTAATTTTATTGGTGCAGAACTTGCCAAGAAATCAACTGAATATGATTTGAAACAAATCGTTGCAAAGATTAAAGATTTAATGTCTGTATTGAATATTTTACAGCAAGATGTTGCAACATACATAAATACGACAAAACAAGAAGTCTTGAAAAAGCACAATATTGCTGAATCAGATATCATGGATGCAATATCTGCACGTGCAAATGCAAAAGCCGCTAAAGACTGGGCGACAGCAGATTCTATTCGTAACGATTTGGCCACCAAGGGAATTTCGCTAAAAGATGGGGCAAACGGTACTGTGTGGGATGTCGTATTGTAATAGGCGTGTACAAAAAAATATAAAGTACTTGATTTTTTTACAAAAACAACTACATAAGTGTTGGCAGGGTGCCACGGTGTAATACAAAAGGATGATATATGTTGGGAAAGTTAGATGTTTTATATAGTTTGTTTCCGGAATACACATCGGAAATGTTTGATTTTGCAGTAACATACGATGCTGTATGCAAGAAAAGCATGATAAATAACACACCAGAGCTGGTAAGGTACGTGTTGGGTTTTGCTGTGTTTCATGATTTAACCGTATTTTCGGAACGTTGTCCCGACTTAAAGTTAGACAAGGCTGTAGATAAATTATTCGTGCAAGGATTCTTGTTGGATGATTATGATATAAGAACCAAGTTGGGGGCATATGACGGCAAGAAATTATTAAATACATATGATTGTCCGTTGCGATTTGTTCCAACAGGAAAAATTGTACCACGAAAGTATATATTGGCTGAAAAATTATCAGACTTTACATACTGGGCAAATCAGCAGGAACGCGTTTTAAAACCAGATGTTAAAAAGTACGCTGCTCATAATGTCGCAATGGGTGATATGTTGCCAGCCGACAAAAAGATTAAACAACACAAATCTGCGGTTGGTAATCCTGGATTGAAACCAATATCGGATGAAGCAATGCATAAAATTGCTACCAGATTGGCACTGCGTAAAAAAATTAAAAACCCAGACGAAGTATTGTTGGACATGATGTGCCATGTAAGATACGTAAAAACAATGTAAAAAACGGTTGAAATTGGGGGAATATTAGTGTATATTACCCCCCGTAATTACAAAGGAAAAATTCATGAACTATCCATATATGCCTAAATCTACTGCCTTGTGGCTGATTGAAAATACAGCGTTAACATTTGAACAAATCGCAGAATTCTGTGGCTTGCACGAATTAGAAGTCAAAAATATCGCTGATGCTGAAACATATAAAATTCAACCATTGAACCCAATTTTAAGTGGTCAATTGACACGTGAAGATATCGAAAAATGCGAAGCTGATACATCTGCACGCTTGACTTTGCGTGAAGAAATCGTCAAAGCACAGCAGAAACAAAACAAAAAAGGTGTTGGTTATACACCAAAATTACATCGTCAGAACCGTTTGGGCGGTGTTTTGTGGATTATTAAAAACTATCCAGAATTGTCTGATGGCCAAGTGGCACGTTTGATGCGCAGTACAAATCCAACAGTTGCATCTGTTCGTAACAAAACACACAAATCTTATTCAATCATTCAAATTCAAAGCCCAATCGTACTGGGGTTGGTTTCTGAATCTGCAATTCACGAAGCTGTAGCCAAGGCACAAAAACAGGCTGAAAACAAAAAGAATAAGAAATAATTTAATTTTAACCTAAAACTTCAAAAGGTTGGTTGATGGTAAAAAAACTGGACGATGCGACAAAGCTTTTGATAGAGTCTTTGCCAGAAAACTTGCAGCATTTAGCGGCTAGTGCGATGGATATTGGCTATATGTCCCGCATGGATTTCGCGGCAGCAACCGAAGCGGATGAAATTCCGGTCGAAGAACAAGACGAAGTCTTGGATTTCTTTCAACAAGACTTAGGCTTAGAAGTTCTGGAAACAGACAACTATCCCCAAGATATGGGCCGTTATTATGAAATGGACGATGACGAGCCTCGTGATAAAACACGCAATTTGTTGAACGCAGATGCCGAGCAGGTAGATGTCAACGACGACGAATATGAACACTATGCCAAACAATTGGAACGCAGTCAGACAGGTTCTTTGGTGCTGGGCGTTCAAGATTCTGTTCAGTCTTATTTAAAACAAATCGGTACGGTTCAATTGTTGACCGCAGCAGGCGAAGTTGCAATCGCCCAACGTATCGAAGCAGCATCCCGTTTGATGGTATATGGTCTGTGCGAAAGCCCAATGACAATCCAAGCCATGTTGGATTGGTATCAGCAATTATTGAACGAAGACATTCGTTTGCGTTATATCGTAAATTTGGAAGTTATGTATTCCAGCGATGCTGAACAAAAATCATTGGCTGCATTGTCTGAAGCTTTGAAGTCCAAGGGTGTTGAACATGTTGATGAACTGGACGACGATGATTTAGACAGTCTGGATATGGGAACCGATGATACAGAAGAAGATGATGAAGACGAAGAAGACGAAGAAGGATTAAAGAAAGAAGATACACCACGTGGAACATCTGGTGTGCCAATTCCTGTTATGGAAGAATCTTTGATGCCAATGGTTTTGGAATTGTTTGCTAAAATCAAACGCATATTTAACAGTATGCAGAAATTGCAAGCAAAACGTCTGGAAAACTTGTTTGCATCTGATACACCTGACATGGCGTTGGAAAAAAAGTATTCTAAATTGCGTCTTGAATTGTTTGAACATGTCAGCAAGATTCGCTTGAATGACGACCGTGTCGCAGAAATTTTGGAACAATTGACTAAACGTGACCAATTGCTGTTGGGACTGGAAGGCAAAATGTTGCGTCTGGCCGTGGCGAACAAGATTAAACGCGAAGATTTCTTGGCTGAATACACAGGTAACGAATTAAATCGCAACTGGGTCAAGAAACTGACAAAACACAAAAATGCGACATGGGCGAACTTTGCGAAAAAGCATGGCGACGACATCTTGAAAATCCAAGAAGATATTATTGCAATCGCAAACGAAACAGGACAGCCAACGTCTGAATATAAAAAGGTTGTTGAATTGGTTCGTCGTGGTCAAACCGAAGCTGCCCGTGCAAAGCGCGAAATGATAGAAGCAAACTTGCGTCTTGTTATCAAATTTGCCAAGAAATCTAGCAACCGTGGATTAGGCTTAGACTTTTCTGACTTGGTTCAAGACGGCAATATTGGCTTGATGAAGGCTGTTGATAAATTCGACTATCGTTTGGGTAACAAATTCTCGACTTATGCGACAAACTGGATTCAACAGGGTATTTCACGCAGTATTGCTGATCAAGCACGTACAATTCGTATCCCTGTGCATATGATTGACAATATTCACAAGATTCAACGTGCGTCACGTCAGTTTATGCATAAATATGGCCGTCAGCCAACTGCCGAAGAATTGTCCAAGATTATCTATCTGCCGGTTGACAAGATTCACAAGGCAATGAAAGTGAACTTGAAACCAATTTCATTAGAAGCACCTGTTGGCACCGAAGATGACAGTTCGCGTATTGAAATCATTGCGGACGAAACGGCAAAAAATCCGTTTACATCGGCCGCACAGAAGAATCTGCGTAAAATTGTGACTCAAATTCTGTCTGAATTGGATCCAAAAGAAGAAACTGTTTTGCGTCAACGCTTTGGTATGAGCACTAATAAGACCAGCACATTGGAAGAGGTTGGTGAATACATCGGCGTTACACGTGAACGTATCCGTCAGATTGAACAAAAGGCACTGAACAAGTTAAAGCACCCAACACGTGCACGCAAACTGCGCAGTTTCTTAGAAGATTAAAGGGAATACACATGAAATATCCTGATACATGGTATTTTCAACCAAGATCTACAGCTTATATAATGTCACCGCAATATAGCAATCGTCAGAAACAATTGGCGGCGATAAAAGGTGCTTTGAAGTTAAGATGTTGGTTAAAACAATTATAAGATCTGCTGTTTTCAGCAGATCTTATTTAATAAAAAAGGTGGAACATAATGCACAAAAATACATTATTATTATGTACAGGACTATCGGGCAGCGGTAAAACATACTTTATAAAAAACACTATACCGGATGGATTGTTTTACAGTCTGCGTTCTGCAACAACACGCCCGATGCGCGATGGCGAAAGCAATGGAAAGCCTTATTTCTTTGTCACAGAAGAAGAATTTAATAAAATGAACCTTGCAACGCACCTATGGGTAAATGAAGCGTTCTGGACGCCGGAAAAGCCAAAATGGATGTATGGCGTGCCAGAATTTGAAATTACAGAACACTTGGGCGAAAATATGGTGTATGATGTTATTCAGCCACGATATGCTAAACAATTGATAGACTGGTTTAAACGTAACGGGTTGCAAAAACATTATAATTTCCGCGTTGCGTATTTCTTGCCACCGCAAAACAATATGCAAACGGTTGCAAAACGCGCCAATATGCCAGATGACGTTGATGTCAGACGCACAAACACATGCGATCCGATTGATTTCTTGCAGGCAGGGCTGGATATCGACTATATATTACAACCACGTAATAATATATATAGTCCACGCTTGCAGTCATATATCAAACGTATGCAACGTCACAGATAAAAATCAAACAGATTGACAATACAGAATTGTGTGCTATTCTTTTTTCAAAGGAAACAAGAGGTATCGTATGACGTGTCACAGATTTACGAAAAAATGGGATTGTATGCCAGTTGAAATGGCGTTGAGTAATATAAAATATTTGCAAACAAATTATAAAAAATATCCAGTTTATTATCTGTCTAAAAATCAAATAAAACTGGGCGAAGATATTATGATTACTCAGCAATACGATCAAAAAACATATCAGCAAATCTATACAATCAACGGATTACAGTCTTCGATGATCGATAAAGAATTAAAATATTTATGGGCATTATGCACAGATACGGCGACACCACGCGACAAAATATCTCATTGGTGTGCACAAAACACTCCTGTTTTTGTACAACTTGCAGGATATACGATTGGTGTTGCGGCCGTTGTTGTGTTTGGGGTATATGTCTCCAATGGAATAAGACAATACAACCAACGTCGTGATGCCAAACAAGAACAATATATCCAACAACGTATAGATGCTGCAATCAAAGAATACGAAGCATCCAAGACAATAAATTATAACGACACAACAAATCAAAAAACACGATAAGAAATCCCCCCTGACGGGGGGATTTTTTTTGTCATTCCCACGCAGGCACCTTTTGTCATCCCTGCGAAGGC
>JBKSMR010000040.1:0-4083 GCA_046881895.1 Alphaproteobacteria bacterium | reverse complement strand
TCGCACTGATTGCGTTCTTTGAACAGGCACAGCGTCGTATTCAGATTCTGTATCCTCGTCAGGCGATGGCAAATGGTGTTATGAACACAAACGCATCGTATCTACCAATTAAAATCAATATGTCTGGTGTTATGGGACCTGTATTTGCGTCTTCTATTATGATGTTGCCTGCGTTTATTCAACGCTTTGTGCAAAGTGATAATTTGACAGTGCAAACAATTATGGGATTCTTTACATATGGAACATGGTCTTATATTATCATGTTTACAGTACTGATTGCGTTCTTTGCATATTTTCAGACTGCTGTTATCTTTAATTCCGAAGAAACAAGTAACAATCTGAAAAATGTTGGCGGTTATATCCCAGGCGTTCGCCCAGGTGAACAAACTGTAAAATATTTGGATAATGTTGTTTCGCGTACAACAGCGATTGGTGTTGCATATTTGATTGTTGTTTGTGTGTTACCAATTATCTTGAATACTCATGTTGGTATGCCTTTGATGATTGGTGGTACAAGTGTATTGATTGTGGCAGGTGTTGTATTGGATACTGTAAATCAGGTTCAGTCTTACTTGGTCGCGAAGCAATATAGTGGTGTTGTTAAAAAGGCACAAAAGAAAGGTCGTTTCCGCGGTTAAAAATTGCGGGGATAAAACAAGATTTGACTTTTGCTGGATTTTGTATAAAATTATTCGGCAAAATAAAAATGGCCCATGGTAAAAATACTTTGGGTTTAAGGGTATCGGAACATCGGGTGGACTTGGTGTTTCGCAGTTAAATAAAAAGGAAAAAGAAAAATGGCACGTATAGCAGGTGTTAACATTCCGACAGAAAAACGCATTGAAATTGCGTTGCAATACATTCACGGTATCGGTCCAGCCAAGGCTGCACAGATTTGTGAAGCGTTGAAATTAAAAGACGGTTTGCGCGCAAAAGATTTGACAGACGCGGATGTTATCAAAATTTCTAATTACATCGAAGAAAACTTTAAAGTAGAAGGTGATGTTCGTCGCGAAGTTGCAATGAATATCAAACGTCTGCAAGATTTAAAAGCATATCGTGGTATTCGCCATCGTAACCGTTTGCCGGTTCGTGGTCAGCGTACACAAACAAATGCTCGTACACGCAAGGGTAAACGCGTGGCTGTTGCGGGTTCTGCAACAAAGGGTAAATAAAAATTAATCTAACATCACATCTGCTTGTTGTTGGCTCGTTCATGTAACTTCTGTACACTACACTCGCCAACAACGGTGCATCTGCAATGTTATCTTAATTTTTTAAACAAGGTAGAGATTAACACCATAGTTAATTGAAGACATCGAAAAAGGAAAAATAAAAATGGCAGTTACAAAAGCTAAAAAGAAAGTCGTAAAAAAAGTATCTCATGGCATTGCACATGTTGTTGCGACTAATAACAATACTCGTATTACAATCACAGACCAGTCAGGCGCTGTTTTGGCATGGGCAACCGCTGGGGCAAATAATTTCAAAGGTGCGAAAAAGTCCACACCATACGCAGCAACAATCGTTGCAGACGCTGTTGGTAAGAAAGTCGCAGAAATGGGTATGAAAACAGTTGATGTTTTGATGCGTGGTATTGGTCAGGGTCGTGAATCTGCTGTACGTGGATTGGCAAATGCTGGTCTGGTTGTGCAGTCCATTACTGATACAACACGTATTCCACACAATGGATGCAGACCTAAAAAGGTTCGTAGAGTCTAAGAATCGAAAAAACGCCCGTTTGGGCGTTTTTTTATGCCTTTTTTGTTGACTTTTTATTGGTGCTGATATAAAATTTGCCCTGCGTACACGTATGTATGCGGCCATTTGGCGAAAATGATAAACTAAGCTAAAAGGAAAATATTATGATTGAAAAAAACTGGATGACTTTGATTAAGCCAAAAAAGCTGACAATCAAAGCAGATGAACATAATCCAAATATCGCAACACTTATCGCTGAACCATTGGAAAAAGGGTTCGGTTTGACATTGGGTACCGCATTGCGTCGTGTGCTGTTGTCTTCATTGCAGGGTTGCGCACCTGTTTCTGTTAAGATTGATGGTGTACAACACGAATTCTCTAGCATTTCTGGCGTTCGTGAAGATGTTACAGATATCATCTTGAATCTGAAAGGTGTTTATTTTAAGGCTCTGACTGAAGGTCAACACAAAGCTTATTTGAAAGTCAAAGGCCCAGCGGTTGTTACAGCAGGTATGATTGAAACAGCTGGTGGTGTCGAAGTTATGAACAAAGATGCAGAAATTTGTACATTGGACAAGGGTGCAAATCTGGATATGGAAATCACATTGGGTACGGGTCGTGGTTATGTTCCTGCATCACAACATGCAGATGGCCTGCCATTGGGTGTAATGCCTGTCGATTCTATCTTCTCGCCAATTTTGAATGTTGCAACAGAAGTTTTGCCAACACGCGTTGGTCAATCAACGGACTATGATAAATTGGAATTGACTGTTAAAACAAACGGTTCTGTTTCTCCAGAAGATGCAATCGCATATGCTGCACGTATCTTGACAGACCAATTGGTTGTCTTTATTAACTTTGAAGATCCTGCACAAATCGGTTCTGCAAATGACGAAGACGCTGCAAAAGACGCGTTGCCATTTGATCCAAAATTGTTAAAGCATGTTGATGAACTGGAATTGTCTGTTCGTGCAAACAACTGCTTGAAGAACGATAAAATCAACTGGTTGGGCGAATTGGTTCAAAAGACCGAAGCTGATATGTTGAAAACACCAAACTTTGGTCGCAAGTCTTTGAACGAAATCAAAGTTCAATTGGAAGCCATGGGACTGGGCTTGGGTATGGAAGTGCCGGGTTGGCCACCAGAAAATATTGCAGAGTTGGCCAAGAAATACGAAGACCCATACAAATAAATTAAAAAATATGGATTCTTGTTGCGTTTGTCGGTTCTTATGTAGGTCAACTACACTGCGAACCTTCAAACGCTTCCAATAATCTCATCTTTTTTAATTTCTTAGCTATATGCTAGGCGGGATGTTTGTCGGAACTGTGAAACACCAACAATCATCTCACATAATTTAATTTCTTGGTGCCGGCTAGGAGTGTGAGTATTGGAACCTTCAAACGCTTCCAATAATCTCATCTTCTTTAATTTCTTGGTGCCGGCTGGGGATGGAAAAGAAAACATTGCAAATCGTAATAAGTTTGTTACAATTGCAAAAAAAAGAGGAAAATATGTCCGTTAAAGATAAATTAAACCAGGCTACTGAAAAATTAAAAAAGCGCAGACAAGAGCGTAGAGATCGTAGACTGGATGCATTGGAAGATAGTCTTATAGGAGATATTGCATCTTGGATTCGGATGATTTTTGGTAATCCGGGTTCGCGTAGTTTAAGATAGTTTTGGACGAGCAGTTGTTCAAAACAGAGTTTTAATCCCACAATACTGAAATATCGGGTTGTGGTGTCTCAAAAAATCCCACTCAGCAGAGTAGGGCAGAAACAAAAGGAGTAATCGATGAGACATATGAAAGCAGGTCGTACATTTAATCGCGACACTAATGCACGCAAAGCCTTGTTTATTGGTTTGGCGAAAAACTTGATTGAAAAAGAACAGATTAAAACCACTTTGCCAAAGGCAAAAGATTTACGCAGTGTCGTTGAAAAACTGATTACTCGTGCCAAGGTTGATACTGTTGCAAACCGTCGTTTGACAGCATCTGAATTGGGTAATTCTTCTGCTGCAACTGTTAAAAAGTTGTTCGATGTTTTGGGTAAACGTTATGCAAACCGCCCGGGTGGTTATACACGCGTTTTAAAGGCTGGTTTCCGTTATGGTGATGCTGCACCAATGGCGATTATCGAATTGGTTGATCGTGATGTAAATGCAAAGAAAGCATCTGCACCAGTCGTTGAATCAGCAGAACCAGCAACAGCAGAAGTTGCAGAATAAATTTGTTCTTGTAAAAAAAATCCTGATGCAAATGCACCAGAAATAAAAACAACAATAAAAAATGCCCCGTTTGGGGCATTTAATTATTCGGCATCTTTTTCTGCTGCATCTGCAACCGGTGCCTGAACTGCTTCTTCTGCGACGGGTGCA
>JBKSMR010000039.1:0-24510 GCA_046881895.1 Alphaproteobacteria bacterium | reverse complement strand
ATTGTTCATACAGACCATGGTGCAATGATTCCAGAAATTTTATATACATCGGCTGAAAAGAAAACAGGTCTTGATAATATAAAGGCAACACTTGGCATCAAATAAGAATGTTTTTTATGCAACAAATCCAGCACGTATTTCAGATGCGTTGTGGCATGTCATGTCTGAATCTGGGGTTGATGTTGCTGATATGCTGATATTCTTGCCCAGCCGTCGCGCTGTTCGTAGCGTGGAAAAAATGATTGCAGAAAAAAAGGGAGGGGTGGCAATATTGCCAACGTTGGTGCCACTGGGGGATGGTGCGGACTTTGATGAATCCGATGATGATATAATCGGTGAAATTTCAGATACGGAACGCGTTGTTGTCTTGGCAAAATTGCTGTCTGCGGATGCAAGTGTTGGAAACTTGTCAACAGGATTATTATTGGCACACGATTTGGTGCGTATGCAAGATTATCTGGAAAACGAAGGTGTTGATGCATCTGAAATAGATTGGGAAAATCTGGTCGATGAAAAGTATGCAACACATTTTCAAAACAAAGCGCGAATATTAAATATTTTGTCGGGTTTTTCAAAATTGTATGCTGCAAATCGTATGACAAGTGTGCAAATCAGAAATAGTGATATTCGCAATTGGGTAAATCATTTTGATAAATATAAATTAGTTATTGTGTGTGCATCTACGGCCAGTGTGCCCGCAACTGCTGATTTAATGCGTGGGGTATATAATTTGCCACATGGGCGAATAATTTTATCTGGTAAAATAGATGGTCGTGTTGTGGACTTTGAATTGGATACAAACCCATATAATTCTGAACATAAATTTTTAAACAGTATTGGTCTGACACAGGCTGATGTTTTGCCAATCGATGTCGGTGGGTCTGCAATTGACTTTATGAATTATGCGTTTGGAAATGATTGTGCAGTTGCAGGCGTTGATACAGATTTATCACACTGTCATTTGGTTGTTGCACCGACCGAAGCAGTAGAGGCAAATGCCGTCGCACATATTACACAGCGAGCATTAAATGAAAATAAATCTGTTTTAATTATTACACCGGACGCAGCTGGGAACCAGCGTATCGCAAATGCGTTTGTGGCCCATGGTGTTGATGCAGATTTTTCATCTGCCACGTCTGGCACAATGACAAATACAGGGCGTGCGTTATTAAATCTGATGGATGCTTGGATTGAATCAGATAGTGGCGTTTTCGATAAATTATACAGTCAATCTGAATTTAATTTATTTGATACTGTTGCAAGAATTGTTGATGAAAATTTGGCTGAATTTAAACCGGCTTTTGTTGTGGATGATGATACCAGTGTGCAGATATGGGATGCAATAAAGAAAATGTCAGATGCGTTGGTGGCAGCTGATGTAAAACTGACATTGGCAGATGCACGTGCGTTTGTTGCAGATGCCTTGTCAAATGTTTCTGAACGTGGTGCGATGAAAACAGACGCACGTGTTGTTGTCTTGGGTACAATTGAATCGCGGATGCAGACCGCAGATGTTGTTATCTTAACAGGCTTAAATGACGGAATGTTCCCAGCCCAAGGGTATGAAAATGCATGGTTGCCGTCACATGTGGCACAAGATATTGGGTTGCCTTCGCCAAACAGAAAAGTGTCTTTGCAATCGTTGGACTTTATGAATTTATCGTGTGGTGGTGAAGTGTATTGGTTGCGTTCTGCTGTATCTGGTGGTGTTCAGACCAGTGAATCCAGATTTATATCACGCGTAATCGCCAGACGTGCAAAAATAAATACAGATGTTGGTGAAAAAATAATCGCAGATGTTTTAGCCCAAGATGATGTGCCATATATTCCATTGGATGAAAGTGTACCAACGCCACCTGCGGATTGGTCTGATGTTTTTGTGACAGAATTAGAATTGCTGATTCATAATCCGTATGCTTTTTATGTTCGTCATATTTTAAAGTTGCGTGTGTTGGACGATTACTGGATTGTTGCAGATGCACGTAAGTTTGGTAATTTGGTGCACGGTGTTATTGAAAATGCAACAGATTTGCGGCCTGATGTTTTGGTGGCACAGATGGATGCCGCAGCGCTGGAAATTTTAGGACGCGGCAGTATTTTATTCCATTTCTGGCATAAAAGATTTTTGGAAATTGCACCTGTTATTGCCAATGAATTGACCAAGATTCAAAATACAAAATCTGAAATCGAAGGTGGTGTAAAAATTGCAGGGCGAAATGTTCGTGCACGTGCAGACTTGGTCTGGGATGGCGGTGTTATGGATTTTAAGACAGGGGCTGCACCAAATAAAAAACAATTGTTGGACGGTAATATGCCACAGTTACCATTAGAGGCGTTTATGTTGCAATCCGGTGGTTTTAAAATTCAAACAAGTACGCTTTCAAAAGCACCGATTATTAAATTTTTGCAGTTAAAAAATAATGATGTTCGTGTGATTGAATATGATGCGACAACAACACAACAAATGATAAATGCGGCTGTTGCCAAGACTACAGAATTATTTAATATGTATTCTGCGGGTAATGCAGGTTATGAATATCACAAAACAAATGACCGCAAGTATAAAGTTTATGATGATTTAAAACGTGTGTAAATAGTGGTTAATCACTTGTCCAACACTAATGCCAGTCCACAATGGTCGGTTGGTTTTTCAGCCAGTCTTGGTTCAATATCTATTTCGCAGTTTTTTACCATTTTGGCAGCAACCTTGTTGCACAGGAAATAATCTAAACGTAGTCCTTGTTTATTACCGACTGTGTCATGGCCACGATATCCATACCATGTGTAATCTATTGTGTCTGGGTGTATGTTACGCCATGCGTCTGTCCAACCAGAATCCAGCCATTCGTTCATAATAGCACGTGCCTGAGGAGCAGAAATTGCAACACCTTCGTAATTCTTTGGTTTCCAGATATCCCTGTCTTCGATTGCAACATTAAAGTCGCCGCCGATAATAACAGGTTCTTCGGAATCCAGATATTGTGCGATATATTTTGTAAATGCGTTCATCCATTCCAGTTTATATGGGAACTTTGGCGATGTAACCAAATCGCCATTTGGCATATATACATTTATAATACGTACGCGTCCGTCAACAACACATTCCAAGAATCGTGCGTTTACATCTGGGTATGTTGGCAAGCCCATTGTTACATCTTCAATAGAATATTTTGAAAATACAGCAACGCCATTCCATGACTTTTGACCAAAAACCTTTACATTATAGCCAAATTCATCAAAAACCATATGTGGAAAGTTTGCGGTTTCAACCTTTAATTCTTGAACCAAGATTGTGTCATATTCCCCAGAACGCAGAATATCAATAAAACTTTCAATATGGGCACGGATAGAGTTTATATTTAATGTTAGTATTTTCATGTTTGCTTTCCTGTTTCTTGTTCTGTATAATAGCGAGTGTCCAATATAAAAACAACAAGGAATTTTTATCATGAATATGTATCAGTTACTTGAACGCGCCGCACAAACATGGCCTGATAATCTGTATTTGGTCCGCGAAGGCGTTAAATACAAAGATTTCATTAACTTGGTCAAGGCACGTGCAGCATCATTGGATGCAGTAGGCGTTAAAAAGGGTGATGTGGTCGGTATCTTGGCACACAATATCCCAGAATTTCCGATCACAATGTTTGCGATTTGGTATTTGGGTGGTACTGTGTTGCTGTTGGATACAAATCTGACACCGTTTGAATATGACAATATGACATCCATTACAAATTGTCATATGGTATGCGCAGAAAAGTCTTTTGTTTACAAGACCAGCAAATTTAAATTCTATGACATAACTAAAAAAGATGGCAAGGTAAAGCCAGAGTTAAAGCCTGCACAGGTTGAATCACTGGATGTCGCAACAATGTCATTTACATCGGGCTCAACCGGTGTGCCAAAGGTTGTTCCACTGACACACTTTAACATTGTTGAATGCGCAAATTCGTTGGAATCAATGGCAGAATGGATAAGACCGGGTGATTATCTGTATGGCTTTTTGCCAATGTATCACGTGTTTGGTTTTGGTGTTGAAATATTGGCAACCATACATTATGGTGCGGGTGTGTTATTGCAACCAACAATCAACCCAAAAGAAATTATGGCAGACTTTAAGAAATTTCGTCCTCAGGTTATTCCTGCAGTGCCAAGATTATGGGAAGTTTTCCGTAATAAAATCATCGATAACGTCAAGGCACAAAAGAAATGGGGATTGGTATCTTTTGTATTAAAGTATGGTAATCTGTTGAAAAAACTGGGGTTGGGATTCTTGGTACGCAAGGTACAGAAACCAATTCTGGATGTGTTCGGTGGTCGTGCACGCTTGCTGATTGCTGGTGGTGCTGCAACAAAACCAGAAGTTGAAACATTCTATGAACGTTTGGGTTTGACATTTATTCAGGGATATGGACTGACAGAAACGGTTGGACCAATCTGTATTTCAAAGCCAACCAAGAAACGTTTCCCATTTGCGTTTGGTGCACCAACATTGAATAACGAATGCGAAATTCGTGATAAAAACGAAGATGGTGTTGGTGTTCTGTGGTTGCGTGGTCATCAGGTTTTTGGTGGTTACTTGAATAACGACGAAGCCAACAAAGAAATCTTTGACGAACGTGGTTTCTTTAATACAGGTGACATGGTTACAATGGATAAAAATGGTGAATTGCACTTTGCAGGTCGCAAAAAGCAAGTTATCGTTTTGGACAGTGGTAAAAATGTTTATCCAGATGAGCTGGAAGGTATGTTTATCACAATCCCAGGTGTAAAAAATGTCGCGGTATTTGAACATGTTGTCAAAGGCAAGACTGTTACATATGGTGTATTCAGTGTTGAACCAGACATGACAATGGAAAAACTGGGGGCGGCGATTGCTGCTGCAAATAAAAAGGTTGCAAGTTACAAGTGGGTTACACACTATGCAATGACAACCGAAGATTTGCCGGTAACTGGTACCCAAAAAGTTAAACATCATCAGGTTCGCAAGAATTTGATAGAGGGTAAATATCCAGACCGCCACGAGTAAAAATTAAATCTAATGGCATATCTAAAGCGGGTTGGCAATGGCTCATGTAACTTCTGTACACTACGCCATTGCCAACCCGTTTATCTATACCATTATCTTTAATTTTTTTACACTAATTGTGGGCGGGGGTAATTCCCCTCCTGTGGAGGGGTGGACGCGACCGCGGACGGGGAGGGTTTGTCCCGCAGGGATAAAAGAATAACTGTCTGCGACGCATTGGATTCCCGCCTGCGCGGGAATGACGTGGAATAAGCGCCGCACGGGTGGGGTGGTTCATGCAACGTCACGTACACTACGATGTTGCCCCCATCCCATATCTAGACCTTTTTATTTAGTGGTTAGTGGTTGGTGGTTAGTGGTTAGTGAATGAATAATTTTTATTATTTATAAAATATAAATAATGTACATCTATCTTTAATAACACAACATAACAAAAATCTTGCCACCACTAACCACCAGCCACTAACCACTACCCACTTATTTATTTCCCTAAACACAGTTGGCCGAATGTCATATCCATAACCTCGGATGCGGTGATTGTGCCAAGTATTTTTCCAATAGCGTCTGCGGCACGTCTGGTGTGTTCTGCAAATATGTCGTAATTGTCGCCGGAGTCAATTGCACTTTCCAGTTCGCTGTGTGCAGATTCCAGTAATGACTTTGTGCGTGCATTTACAGATAATACTGATTCAGATGCGTCAAATAATTCATGGATTTTTGTGCGTAAAATATCCATTAAATTATTCATACCATCGCCAGACTTTGCAGATGTATAAATTGCATTTTTGCAATTATGTTTTTTTGTTGTGTCTGATTTGTTTATAACAACAATTTCATTGCTGTTCAAATTGTTACAAGCCATAGAATCTGGCGTATAGACGTGAATTACAATATCTGCATTTTCAATTTCAGACATTGTGCGTTCAATACCGATGCTTTCAATTGTGTCGTCTGTTTCGCGAATGCCCGCAGTATCAGACAGGTTTATCATAAATCCATCTATGTCAATTGTGGTTGATACAACATCGCGCGTTGTGCCGGCAATATCAGATACAATTGCACGGTTTGAACCAACGATATAATTAAATATAGATGATTTTCCAACATTTGTTTCGCCTGCCAGTACAACATTTATTCCGCCACGAATTCCGCGGGCAGTCTTGTATTGTGACAAGGCGTTTTCGATTTCGTTAAGTAATTCTTTTGCACTGTTTTGAACTGTGTCGCAGATGTTTGCAGGTAAATCATCTGGGCTGTAATCCAAGATTGCAGCAGCGTATGCAGATACTTCTATCATTTTGTTACGCCATGCGTTGTAAACACGACTGTCAGAACCCATCATTGAACGCAGTGCGTGTTTGCGTTGCATATCTGTTTGTGCGTCTAATAATGCAGCCAATCCATCAACGTCGGCAAGGTCCATTTTATTGTTATAAAAAGCACGTTTGGAAAATTCCCCAGGTGTTGCCATGCGCATATTTTTTGTTTGTAAAAAATCAAAGACTTTATTTATAACCGCAGGTGCACCATGTGTATGCAGTTCAATAACATCTTCGCCTGTAAAAGAATTTGGGGCAGGGAAGTATATTGCCAAACACTGGTCAATCAAGTCACCGCTTTCATCACGCAGATTTGTAAAATACGCGTGGCGTGGTTTTACCCCCCCCGCCGGCATCGCCGGCACCCCCCCAATGTGGGGGAATACAAAGGTTGAAAACGTGTCAGATAAATTTTCGCCAGATATACGAATGACAGCCACGCCAGATTTTCCATGTCCACTTGATAATGCAAAAATTGTGTCGTTATTATTCATGTTGTGATGCCTGTTGTTTTAATAAATTTTGTTCCATTGCACGCGCAATTTCTGATACGCGATTTTCAATGCCAGATGGATTAATTATTTTTCCGCCCAATGGGTGTTCTGTTGCAGTTTGTTGCATTATTTCAATCAATTCATCTTGCCAGTTTGGGCGTGTAAAGAATATTGTGTTGTCCTGTAATGCACATGCAAATATTCCAGCCAGATATGGGTTTGTAGAACTGGCGCCACCAAGTCTGGTGTAATAATATCCGCCTTTGAAATATGGGGTTGTTTTGCCGTCTGTTGGAATGCCGATTTTGTTTTTTAACCATGGGTTGGTTTCGTCAACACCAAAACGTTTGTCATAGCGACAAATTGAATTAAGTGTATGTTTATAAAAACCGCCTAAAACCATAATGCCGTTTCTTTCACATTCTGCGAATAATTCATTCGATTCTTTTACAAATAGGTCGTTATAACGTCCCCAACTGCAAGATAAAAATCTGATTTTTTTATTTTCTGGCAACGTTTTATTTATTTCTAAAATGCGACGAATTGCCATGTTTTGGTATTTTCTGTGATATATTTCTTTTCTTTTTAATATCTCAATCGCTTTTAAAAATGGATTTTTTATTACCCAATTGTTTGCAGCAAAATAATATATATCTGCATCTGGTGCGGTGCCTGTTGTTTTTCCGGCCGCACAACCGACAACCAAACTGCCATGATAATCTGGGGTTGTTGTGTCGTTTTCTGGCCATGTGCCAACGGCTTCATAGTGTTTTATTCTGTCTGCGTATTCTGGGTGTTCGCGATACAGTCGTTGGTCAATAATTGCAATGCCAATATTTTTACCTGTTTTTCCAATGCTGTGTACAGATTTCATTTCTGTTGGCTGTTTTGCTTTTTCCAACATTTGCTGTGGGTTTATTTTTTCAATGATATCGGTTGGCCAAACTACATTGTCGGTCCAGCTGACAATAATGCCAGTGTCTTCAAAAGAAGTTGGTCCCGTCATAATTTCTGGTGAAATAGAAATGTCAGATAAATCACAATCGTGTATTTTTTTGAAAGAGGAACGTTTAGTATCAAATTCTTGTTGTGTAATTTTTTTCATACCTTATTTACCCTTACTAATTTCTTTTAATGCCATTGGGACCAGTTTTGAGACATCAGAATCTGGATTGTCGTTTACCAGTTTTTGCACCATTTCAATAATGTCCAGTCTGCGGTATCCCAACGATTCTAACGCCATTAACAAATCAGGCAGGGCAGATGATTGTGATGCAGATGTGTCAGGTGCAAATAATGTTGCAGACGCGCCGCCAACCTTGTTCTTTAATTCAACGATAATTTTTTCTGCCACCTTTTTGCCAACACCTGGGGCGGTCGCAATTGTTTTTGCGTCGCCTGTTGCAATTGCAGATATCAATGTGTCAGACTTTATGGTGCCCATTATTGCCAATGCAACCTTTGGACCCACGCCAGATACCCCCGTCAGCATATTAAATAAATCTTGGGATTGAATGCTGGAAAAACCAAACAGGCGAATTGAATCTTCGCGGACAACTGTCTCAATCCACAGTTCAACAGTTGATTTGTGGGTCAGGTATTCTGCGGTAAAAACCTTGTACCCAACGCCATGAACCAACAAAATAATAAAACCATCGCCGATATAGTCAACAATGCCTTGCAATTTTCCAATCATTTGTTATCCTTTTACTGGTAATTTTAATCTAAATAAATAAAAAGGTCAAATATGAGTGGACACAGTAAATGGCATAATATTCAACATAAAAAAGGTGCAGCCGATGCCGCACGCAGTGGTTTGTTTACAAAACTGGCACGTGAAATCACTATGGCTGCGAAATTGGGTGATAAAAACCCAGACAATAATCCAAGATTGCGTTTGGCTATTTTGACAGCTCGCAAGAACTCGATGCCAAATGATAATATCAAACGTGCAATTGACAAGGCGTCTGGTTCAAATACAGAAAATTACGAAGCAGTTAGATACGAAGGTTATGGCCCAGGTGCTGTGCCTGTTATTGTCGAAGCACTGACAGATAATCCACGTCGTACAGTGCCAGAAATCCGTAATATCTTTGGTAAAAATGGCGGTAATATGGGCGAAGAAGGTTCTGTTGTGTTTATGTTTACACGTGCAGGCCAGATTATGTATCCTGCATCTATCGGTAAAACCGAAGATGAAATGATGGAAATTATTATGGAAGCAAACGCGGACAATCTGGAAACATCCGAAGAAGGCTTTATCATCACAACAAAACCAGAAGATTTTGTAAACGTACAAAAATATTTGGCAGATGTCTTGGGCGAACCAGAACAAGCAGAACTGACATGGTTGCCAAATATGCCAATGGACCTGGACGACGAAGCATATGCAAAATTGGAAAAGTTGGTTGATGCATTGGATGCGAATGATGATGTGCAGAAGGTGTTCACAGCCGCTGCCTAAAAATAAATTAAATCTAATGGTATATCTGCAAGCGGTGCCGGCAATTCATGTAGCGTTTGTACACTACATTACCGGCACTACTTGCATCTAAACCATTATCTTTAATTTCTTCGCTAATTACGGGGTTCGTTTTTGAGATGGTATTTGGCAGATGTTGAAAGTGCAATTTGTCGGGCAAGAAAGAAAATTGCCCCGTTGGTTGATGGCGTTGTTAATGATTTAAATTTATCAAAAGATACAGATTGTTTTGCAGTGGGTGGATTTGTTCGTGATGCTGTTTTATGTGAACTGACAAATACACGCTTTGAACCAAAAGATATTGATTTAATATTATCAAAGAAACCAGATTTGTCACAAAATCAAAATATTTTATGGAAACAGGAAAATTCTTTTGGTGGGATAAAATTAGGATTAAAAAAATTCCCAGAAGTTGATATTTTTAATAAAGAATTTAATTGGCCTGATATAGTAGTTGGTTGGTATTTTGATTTTAATGTAAATTCTTTGTTTTACCATAACAGGTCACAGCAAATTTTTGCGGCTGCCCCATTTTATGCGTTTACATCAAACAAAACAATAGAATTGGAAAATTATCGGACGGCAAATAATAAATTTGAAACTTTGTATAAAGATTCTGCATTGGTTTCGCGTGCGTTAAAATTTCAAGTTTTGTTTCGTGAAAAATACGGTATAGATGCCAGACTGTCTTGGACGATTTTGCATTTGTTGTATGATATGGATAAACAGACAGAACAAGAAATGTTTAAATATACCCAGCAAAAAGTAAAAGACGAAAATCTTAGAAATAAAATTATAGAAAATTACTATGGTATAAAATCCCGCTAGAACACACGCATCATATTTGTATGGGACAGGGCGATTGCAATCGCGTCTGCTTCGTCTGCGGTTTTTGGGTGTGCGGTGGGCAGTAAAATTTGAACCATTTTATCAACAGCACTTTTGTCTGCGTGTCCTGCACCAGTCAGGGCTTTTTTAATTTTGTTTGGTTCGTATTCAAATATTGGTATATCTTTGTTTGCAATTGCAACAATCGCAGCAGAGCGTGCATGCCCCAAAATCAAAGTTGTCTTTGGATTTTTGTTTACAAATGTTATTTCAATACTACATTCGTCGGGCGAAAATGTTTCGCACAGTTTTGTTACTTCGCGAAAAATTGTAACATGTCTGTCAGCCATTTCCATTTTCGGATTTGGTAAAATTACACCGCTGGCAATATATTTGCGTGAAGAACCAGCGGTGTCAATCACCGCCCAACCTGTATGTAATAATCCTGGGTCAATGCCCAATACACGCTTTGTCATTTTCTGAAACTTATTTTTCCAACTGCGTTATAGCCAAAGTATTTGTTTATGCGTTTTATAATCTCGTCTGATTGGTATGATAATTGCAGTGTATATGCCGGATTTGTTGGACGAATCACAATATTAAATGTGTTGTCGCGATTCTTTTTTATCGCGGCAAGTTTTGCAATACTTGCAATATCATCACCCATTATTTCATTCCAACGATTCAGCAAATCAGAATCAGATGCACGAACACCAAAAATTTTTATCAGCCCACCCAATGCACCCGCAATTGTTTGCGGGCGTGAAATGCGGACATCTAATTTCTTACCTTGGTTTGACATAACTGTATTCTTTTGGCATCAAGATAAACATTTTTCCTTGGGCGTGTTGACCTTGGGCAAGTTTGTATGCCTCGTCGCCCTTGCCAAAGAAAATATCTGCACGGATAAATCCGCGGATTGCACTGCCTGTGTCTTGGGCGACCATCAGACGACGAAATGCACGACCATCAGACAGGTTTGTGCTGATGTATACTGGCAACCCAAGTGTGTACAGACTGTCGTCCATGGCAATACTGCGGATTTTAGACAGTGGTGTTCCCAATTTTCCAACAACATCTGGTGGGGTTGATTCATAGAAATATACATATCGTGGGTTTTTATAAATTACATCTTTGGCAAGTTGTGGGTTTGCTTTCAGATGTTGCCATACTGCCTGGGCCGAGAAACCGCCCGCAGGGCGTATGCCACGATTACGCAGTTCTTCGCCAATTGATTTAAATGGCATATCGTTTACTGCACCAAAGTTTAATTTTACATCTGTGCCGTCTTCCAGTCTTAGATTGCCGCTGCCTTGGATTTGCAGGTTTTGAACATCAACAATGTTTGCCCAGTACAATACACGTCCAATTTTCTTTTCAACAATGTCTTTCTTGGGAACGCCTTTGTAATTACGGCCATCGTTTGGCACCGCCATCAGTGGTTCGTTGCATTGTGCGGTCTGTTTGCGGCATGCAGGAATAATTGGGGAATAATAACCTGTGTATGTTCCTGTGTCTGTGCCGTTTTCATTAAATATCTGATATGGCTGAAAGTGTGATTCAAACCATGCACGTACAGTTGCAATATCGGCAGATGCACTTGGTAACATACGGCATTTTTCTGCAAACAGTTCGCGGTCTGGAATTACGCGACCGACATATTGAATCTTGGCCTTGCAAGAATTACGAAATGCCTGTAGGGCATATCTGACGTCATCATCGCGCCAGCCAGGCAGTTCGCTGTATGATACACGTTTTAGGTTTGATGGAATTATCGCATGGTCGCCCGATACAGTTGGTGCAGATAAATCGCAACCAGCCAGAATAAATCCACAAAAAACAGCAATTAGGCCACGCGTTATAAATGATTTGTTAAAAAATGACATTTTTAAACATCCCCCCACTTGTAAAATATTTTAATAATGCTATATTATCATAAAACAGGGACGCAAGTCCAGACATTAAGGTCGCCACAAATATCACAAGGAGAAATTATAATGGCAAAATTTAATATTATATCTCAGTTCTTGAAAGACATTTCTTTTGAAAGCCCAAATGTACCTGAATTATTCTTTAAAAATGACAATGGTCAGGCAAAAATGGAAATCAATATCGATTTACAGGTCAAGGGCGCAGAAAACAACTTGTTCATGGTTGATTTGATTGTAAAGGCACATTCAAAATTAGAAAATGGCGACAAAACAATCTTTTTGATTGAATCAACATATTCTGGTCTTGTTCAAATGGAAGAAGAAAAAGACGAAGAAGCAAAGAAACGCACATTGTTGATTGATGTTCCAACAATGTTGTTCCCAGCTGTTCGTGGCTTGATTACACGTTTGACATCTGAATCAGGCTTTCCAACATTTGCGATGCAGCCTGTGGACTTTGCTGCGTTGTATGCCCAGAAAAACCAAAAATAAATTATAATAATTCATCTGTGGACGGTCCCGATGGTTCATGTAACGTCACGTACACTACACCATCGGGACCGTTCCGCATCTAAATCATTCTAATTTATTTTATATATTTGCTGATAATAATTCATCTACCCGCGGTGCCGGCAATTCATGTAGCGTCTGTACACTACATTGCCGGCACTGCGTGTATCTAAATCATTCTAACTTATTTTTACGCTAATCATGAATTTGTGATTAGTGTTTTTTTATGATATAATATTCAGACTATGGGAAGAGAGAAATATATTTCAGTTGGTAATAAAGTAAATGGTTTTTCGTTTGCAAATCTGGGGTTGTTTACCGGATTTGCAGATGGTATTTATAATGCTGTTTATTCGCTGGTTATTTTGGAAATATTTCGTAATAGTGCAACTGTCGGTGTTTATGTCGCAATTTATTCTGTTTTCTGTTTAATTGTTGGGTTGTTTGCAAATGAGATATTTCGTGCTTTTTCCAAGGTGCGTGTCTTTTACTTTGCAATGCTGATGGTGGCGATTTGTTATGCGATGATGAGCTTTTCAATCCTGCCACGAACATTTGTTATTTTGGACTATACAACCGGTTTTGCAACGACATTGATTGCTGTGTTGATACCGTTGTTTATGTCTGACTTTTCCAAGAATATTGGAATGGCACGTTTAAATTCACGTTATCATTTGTGGTTAAATGTTGGTGCGTTGTTTGCACCATTTGTTGCGGTTGCAATCGCAAATCATTTTGGTAACAGGGCGGCTTTCTTTGGATCCGCGGTAATTTATCTGTTGGGTTGGACAATGTTCAAGTTGTTCAAGATTGTTCAAGAAAATAAACAGATTAAACCTGTCAGTCCGCGTAAGACATACCGTGCATTGGTCAGAAATGCAGTTGCTTTCTTTAGATTGCCGGGTATGTTGCGTGCGTATCTGGTAAACTTTGGCTATTATTCATTACGTGCATTACGTGTTTTGTATGTGCCAATCTTGGTTATTGAAAACGGGTTTACAAAAGATGCTTTGGCGTGGGTGTTGACATTGGGGGTTATTCCATATTTGATTTTAAGTGAAATTATGGGGCGTGCTGTACGTAAGTTTGGCAAGACATTTTGGTTGAGGTTGGGATTTGGTTCGTTTGCTGTCTTGGCCGCGGTTGCAGCCTTTGTATCGGGCGTGCCGTTGTTAGCGATATTTGTATTGTGGCAGATTTCAGGCGCGTTTATGGAACCTGTGCATGATTTGTTGTTCTTTGATGATGTGCCAAAGTCGCAGCAATCGCGATTCTATGGTGTGTTTAGGACAAGTGTGAATTTACCAAGCGTTATTATACCAATGGTTGGTGCAGGGGTTATCACATTGTTTGGTACAACAGCGGCTGTTTGGACTGTTTCCGCGTTTGTTGGTGCCTTTGTTATGTTGATTTTAGTGCCAAATAAACAATAACTATTTTAATTGCTTTTTGCCAATGTTCTTTGTATGATTTCGTTAAGAAAAAAAGGGGAAAAATATGGCAAAAAAAGAAGCTAGCAAAGATGCAGCAACGCCTGCAAAAAATCCTGCGTTGGAATCTGCTTTGGCACAAATCCAAAAGCAATTCGGTAAAGAAGCAATTATGAAAATGGGTGATGGTTCCCAGCAGAATATAGAAGCGATATCTTCTGGTTCTTTGGGGTTGGATATCGCGTTGGGAATTGGTGGTTATCCAAAGGGCAGAATTGTCGAAATTTATGGACCTGAAAGTTCTGGTAAAACAACATTGGCATTGCATGCTGTTGCAGAATCACAGAAAAAAGGCGGCACATGTGCGTATATCGATGCAGAAAATGCGCTGGATCCAAGTTATGCAAAAAAATTGGGTGTTGATGTTGCAAACCTGATTATTTCGCAACCTGATTCTGGTGAACAAGCATTGGAAATCGCGGACACTTTGATTAAGTCTGGTGCGGTTGATGTTGTTGTTATCGACTCGGTCGCGGCATTGGTCCCAAAGGCAGAATTAGAAGGTAATATCGGTGATTCTTTTGTTGGTACGACAGCACGCTTGATGTCGCAATCTTTGAAAAAGTTGGCTGGTTCTGTATCACGTAGTAATACTTTATTGATATTTATTAACCAAATTCGTATGAAAATCGGGGTTATGTTCGGGAATCCTGAAACGACATCTGGTGGTAATGCGTTAAAGTTCTATGCATCTGTACGCCTTGATATTCGCCGTACAGGACAAATCAAAGACAAAGAAAATATCATCGGAAATGAAACAAGAGTAAAGGTCGTAAAGAATAAAGTTGCACCACCTTTCCGTACAGTTGATTTCAAAATTATGTATGGCGAAGGAATATCCAGAATTAGTGAAATTTTGGATATGGGCGTCAAATATGATTTGATTGAAAAGGCAGGTAGTTTTTATTCTTATAACAGTGAACGTATGGGACAGGGCGAGGCTAATGCCCGTCAATGGTTAAAAGACCATCCGGATGTTCAAGAAGCGTTGCTGGAAAAAATTATGGCACGTGCATCTGGTATCGCTGAAGAAATGACAACAGGGCCGATAGATGACGATGAAGATACAATCGGATTGTCAGAAGAATAAATTTGTTCCCCAGTCATCTGGCTGGGGTTGTTTGTTTTATAACCAAGGGGTGTGATTATGAATTTAAAACGTATGTGGGCAATGACACAAATTGTTGTTCAGGGGCATATTTTGAATTGGTTTTGGCGTCCACGTGTTAAACGTCGCGAAGTTCGCAGTAATGTTATATCACGCGTGATTCCAAAATATTTTGAACGTTATTTGCCGGCCGCCGCCGCAATCCCAGAACGCAAAGTTGAAAACAATGATAAAAACGACAAGATTTTCACACTGTGGTTGCAGGGTGAAGATAACGCACCGCCATTGGTTCAGGCTTGTTTCCGAAGCGTCAGAAAACATTGCAAGCAGGAATTGGTTGTCTTGGATGAAAAGACGGTCTTTGATTATATTTCTTTGCCGGAAAAAATTATGGAAAAGCGTCGTGCTGGTAAAATTTCACACGCACATTTTGCAGATATTTGTCGTGTTGAATTGTTGTATAATCACGGTGGTTATTGGTTGGATTCAACAGGCTTTGTAACATCGCCAATTCCAGATTGGATTGCAGATGAAGACTTTTTTGTTTATATGGCCGGACAAAAAGTTGGCAGTCCATACAGTTATATGCAAAATTGTTTTATTCGTTCACGCAAGGGTGCGTACCTGCTGGACGCATGGCGCGCAATGATGCTGGATTACTGGATGAATGAAAATGGTCCTTTTGATTACTTTATGCATCAGTTGTTATTTAAAACAATGGTACATAATGACCCACGTGCAATAAAATATTTTGCAAAAATGCCACATGTTGACCAAGATCCAACACATGCATTGTGGTGGGATTATCATGATAAACCATATGATAAAAAGACTTTTGATAAGGTGACCAGCGGTTCTTTCTTTCAAAAGACAACATATCGTCAGGCAAAAAATCCAAAACCTGGGTCTGTTGCTGCAGAAATGTTAAAAATGTAAAACAAAAAGATTTTATATGGCAAAAGTATCTGTGATTATTCCTGTGTACAAGGCGGAAAAATATCTGGAAAGATGTTTAGATTCTTTGTTGGCACAGACATTTGAAAACTGGAATGCAATATGTATAGATGACGGCAGTCCTGATAATTCTGGGGTGATTCTTGATTCTTATGCAAATAAAGATGACAGGTTTGTTGTTGTGCATAAAAAGAATGCAGGGGTGTCTGCTGCACGTAATGATGGTATTAAAAAAGCAGATGGAGAATATGTTTTCTTTATGGATGCAGATGACTGGATAGATGCAGATTATCTGCAACATATGCTTGCCACAGCAGAAGACGCAAGTGCAGATATGGTTGTGTCTGGCTTTGTCAGTGATAATAAATATACCAAGCCAATAAAGTACAAAAAACAACGGGTTTTAAGTAGTGTTTCACAAAAAGTTTCAGGTTCTTATGCGTTGACTGATTCTTATGTTTGGCGGTATTTGTTTTCAATGAAGTTTATCAAAAAGCATAGAATGAAATTTGATACAAAACTGATTGCCCAAGAAGATACAATATTTGTTTTAAATGCAATTGCGTTGGCAAATAAAATTGTAACTGTGCCTTATGTTTATTATCACTATATGTTTAATCAAGATTCTGCATTAAACAATCGTGATGCGGCACATCATGCACGGGTAAAGCAGCAATATAAAATCGGAAAACAATATCGTCGTGATTTCGCAAAAAAGCATAAAATTATGCGTTTGTGGAAACTAAGAAAACTGATAAATCTATTCAGATAAATTGGGGGTGCAGGTATGCCAAAAATATCAGTAATTATTCCAATGTATGGGGTTGAAAAATATATACGCAGATGTCTGGACAGTATGTTAAATCAGACCTTTACAGACTGGCAGGCGATTTGTGTTGATGACGGCAGTCCTGATAAATCTGGTGAAATCGCAGATAGTTACGCAAGTAAAGACAAGCGTTTTACGGTTATTCATAAACAAAATGGCGGGCTGTCAGATGCCAGAAATGCGGGCTTTGAATATGCCAAGGGTGATTATATTTTGTATATAGACAGTGATGATTTTATTCATCCCCAGACATTAGAATTGGCGTATAATTGTGCTGTGCGTGATGGTTCTGATATTGTGTCTTTCCGATATGACAGAATTTATCGCCCACAACTGATGGTGCGTCACAAATTAGGGCTGGATACAGATAATGTTGTGCCACGCAGTATCAAGAAAAGATACAGTCTTGAAAAGGTTAAGACGCGTGTAACAGATGATATTTTTGAATACGCAACAGAACGCACGCATAATAAATTTAATCCAAATCGTCGTTGGCTGATTAAACATTGTCAGGTATGGAAAAATTTATACAAGCGTGATTTGATTGCAGATATTCCATATATCAAAGGAATTATTTTTGAAGATTTCCCGTGGTGGAGCAGGGTTATGCTTAAAAATCCGCGTACGACAATTTTGCCATTGTCGTTGTACTATTATATTCCAAATTTTGGTGGGATTGTCTTGGCTGCAAAACAATTGCGTATGATAAAAAGTTTATGCACTGGTATTGCAGATGCGTTTTGTGCGTATAAAGAATATGCAACAGAATATCAGATGAAAAAATGGCAAGAAAATTTCTTGTGGTTTTTTGTGGACAAGGCGTTCTATAAAACAAAATATCTGTCTGATAAAAAAGATATTGATGAAGTAAAAGTGTGTTTTGAAAATTTAAAAAATATCGGTTTGTTTGACTGTTACCCGAATGAGTGGTATGATTTGGTATGTAACATTCAAACGTTCTTGGGCAAAGGTGATGATAAATGAAAAAAAGATTATTCTTGTTTGCGGCATATAACAAAGGTGCAGAAATCAGTCAAACGTTGATAGATTATTTGACTATTTTATCGCCACTGGGTGATATTGTTTTGTGCTTTGATTGTGATGTATCAAAATCAGAATTGAAAAAGTTAAATTCAATCAAGAATATTTTACATGTTTCGTCTGTTCGCCATGGCGAATATGACTTTGGTTCTTATAAAAGGGCGTTTTCGTGGGCACAGAAAAATAAACTGTTGTCAAAATACGATTGGACATATTTGGTAAATGATTCTGTGTATTGTCTAAGATTGCCTGAATATATTTTATCAAATTTGGAATCTGAAAAGAAAGACTTGATTGGTATGGTAAAGTATAAAGACTTCCAAACACCAGAGCATGTTCAATCTTGGTTTATGGGTATCAGTGCCAAGGTTGCAAATTCTGAATTTATGTCAGAATTTATGAATAATATTTCAAAAGAAAAAACAAAAGAAAACATTGTATTGAAATACGAAGTTATGTTTTCACGTGTTATATTAAATCGTGGTTTTCAAATGGTTACATTGGTGCCAGATGCACACAATACAACAATTGTTTACAAGAATCCGTATGCGTTATTAAACGATGGGGCACCTTTTGTGAAAAAGAAATCAATTCAACATATTATGAATATAAACAGGTTGTTTTTGTATTCTGATTCAGAATCAGTTACAAATCATATCAAGGCGGATGTTAAAAAGAATGGCATAAAAATAAATTCAGATAGATATATTTGTATTTATAAGTTGGCTGTGTTAGGTATTCCTGTGTTTAAAAAAATTGCGACATATGATATGCGTGCATACAAGGGTGTGTTGTTTGGAATACCATTGTACAAGGCGGTGATTGGAAAATAAAAATATGCCCATTTGGGCATATTTTTATTTTATCATTTTCTTTATATTTTGTTTTGATTCTTCGTATACTGATTTAGATAATTTATCTAACTCATTATATAATTTTAGGTATTGTTTGTCGTTCATCAAAATTGCCTGTTCCATTGCGTCTGCCAGATTGTCATCTTCGTATATAATCGAATTTTTGTCATTGAAGTCATAGAAGTCTGCAAATTCTTTTTGAACCAGTGGTATTTTATTAAATGCATAAATTAGTTGCGGTGAACCAGATACTTGGTCTGTTTTGTATTTATTGTGGTCTGGATTATTTTTGTCCCATAATGTTAGAAAGAAGTCAGAACTTTCCATTAAGGTAAACATATTGTGTGATATTTGTCTGCCTGTAACAATAATATTGTTTTTTATAGAATCAGGAATGTTTTTTAATTTCCCATCTCCAACAATTATAACTTTGAAGTCCAGGCCTTTTGTTACAAGTTCTTGAGTCGCTGATAATAATATATCGTGATTTTTTCTTTTTGGATTTATGCCGCCAACGGTTATAAAAGTAGTTGGATTGTGTTTGGTGGAGTTTTTTTGAATGTTTCCGAACAGATGAGGATTTGTACAAGGAAAGTCTTTTAGTCTGCGCCCCAAACCAAAGATGTGATTTTGATTAAACTTTTTATATTTGTTGTCGATGTCGCGCGTGTTATGTGCAATTGTGTATAAATTATCGAATTTGTTTAACTCTGGGAACATTTCCAGGACGGATTGGGAGGCAAATGTATAATTCATAGGTGTCATTATGACTATGGCCTTGTATTGTTCCATTTTTTTTGATTTGAATATTTTGTGCATTGCGGTTGAATGACAGTGAAATATGTTTATGTCAGATGTATCTTGACGTGCAAAGTGGTTTTCATTGTATATAAATCCATGCATTAAAATATCAACATTGTACCCCAGTTCTTTGAAGTATTGCCAATGTGCAGATACAACTTCGCCATGACAGCCGTTTGTTTCAACCAATAAAACAGTGTTTTCACGACATGGTGTTTTGTTGAATTTGTTGACCTGAATAAAATCAAAAAATCTAAATTCGGCAATCAATTCATATGTTCGTTTTTTAGAATCTTTATTTTTGATAAAACTGGTAACTGTTTTTGCAATAAATCGCTGCAGGTGTTTCATATTTTTGCCTCTTTTTCTTTTTTATTGTTAAACGCCTGATTTTTTAAAGCGTTCTGGAATTCTTACGACAATTTTTAGCCCCATCATATTGGGTTTGTTTATCGCGTATGGTGCACGAATATATGTCTGAATTGCGCGTGCGATTTTTATCCATCTTTCACTGCGGGCAGGGCGACGTGTTACGTCGTTTATTGTGCCGTTGCCACGACGGCGTAAATGATTTACCCAATCTGTGCCACGGGCGGCAGCCTTGGTCACCAGCATATCCATATCAACTGCACCAAAGTGCAATAAATATAAGTTTTTATCTATATGGAAGTTGTGGTTTTTAATTCTGTGAAAGCCAGAACCCCAACGTACAGGTTTGTTTATAACAACTGGTTTGGTGTATCGGGTGGATAACAAAGCATAATGACGCTGAGATAGAAATGGTTTGGATGTATCAAGTGTTTTTTCGTGTGTCATATGTTGGCCAACGTCAAGACCCAATCCAGATAGTGTTGTTTTTATTTTTTTGTTTGATAAATATTCGTGCAAGTTTATGTTCAGTTTTGGATCAACGATTAGAAATTCGTCACAATCGCAACCAATCACAATATCGTATTCTTTTAATAATTCATTCGCCAAGTCTGATATTAAATTTATTCTGTATTTGTCGCCTGACGAACGTGACATATCTGTATGTGGCAGTTTTGTTATATGTGCATTTTGTGCGTTTTCTGGTATATGTTGGTCTGTGCCGTCCAAGTATATATACAAATTTTCTGTGCCAAACAGATTGCCATAATATTCAATCCAACGTGACAGGAAAAAATCATCGTTGCGCGCCATTGTGATAACAGCAATTCGTTTAAGATTTTGTTTGGTGTGTTTTGTCATATCCCCTCGATAAACAGTTTGTATAATGCGTGTTTTATCTTTCTGTATGTGACGGTAATAGGGTTGCGTGTTAAAAACCAATCTATGTGTGTGTCCCCGTATTGACATTTTGCAGATGACAGAATTTTTTCTGATAATGTCGGGTCTGTATGTTTAAGTACATATAAAACCTGACGACCCAGACCGCCATGATTACGTGTAAATGCAACCTTTTTCATAAATGGCATACCAGATTTATATAACTTTTTAATTTTGTTATATACACCGCGATTATATACAGAATATAAACAAGACCATGTGTGTCCATTGTCTGTGACCAATTTGGAAAATCCGTTTTCATATTTGCTGGTTATTTGACCTTTGTCAGGCAGTTTTGTGATTTGCTTCATAAATTCATCAAACCATGCAGATAAAAAGACTTTCTTGTTCATGCCGATAAACCAAGATTGAATATGTGGTTTTATTTTATGTCGCTTTGATACAATGCCAAACGCGTCGTGTCCCATATTTTCCATGGCGTCAAAATATCTGGTCATATCATAAAATGGACCATATACAGAATCATTTACCAAATACACAAAGTCATAATCAGAAATATTAAGGTTTTCCAATGCCCATAAATATGCACGTTTGTATGAGCCAAAGTCGTATTCGCCATGACGAATAGCCATAGTGTGTTTTGTAAATTTTTCAATTTTGGATAATTCGGACGCAGGGCAGTCAGAATCCATACACAATACAACATCACCAAACTTTGAAAGTGATTGTACATAATACACCAATGCATCATCAACGATGTTTTTGGGATGATAACCTGCAAATAAAAATAGACGCTTTGTCATGTGGGTATTGTGGCATATTTAAATAAAAAAAGCCATGTTTTTTTATGTTCATGGCTTTTTGTTTCTTGTTTATTCTTCGGTATGCTTTTTTAGTTTTTTACGAGTATTGCTGTCCAGTTCTTTCTTGCGTAGGCGAATTGTATCTGGTGTGATTTCAACCAATTCGTCGTCCAAGATATATGACAGGGCTTCTTCCAAAGATATACGACGTGGTGGTGCCAAGAACAACTTTTCGTCTGCTGTAACAGAACGCATATTGGTCAGTTCTTTGCCTTTGATTGGGTTGACTTCCAAATCGTTTTCTTTGCTGTGTTCGCCGATAATCATACCTGAATATACTTCGGTTTGTGGGTCGATAAACAATGTGCCACGTGGTTGCAGGTTAAACAGGGCATATGTTGCAGCACTGCCTTTTTCCATAGAAACCAATACACCTGGGCGATATTGTTGAATTGCACCACGATATACATCGTATTTATCAAATACACGATTCATAATACCTGTGCCGCGTGTGTCTGTACGGAATTCTGATAAATAACCAATCAAACCGCGTGATGGTGCAGAAAATACAATACGTGTTTTACCACTGCCAGACGCTTTCATTTCTGTAATTGTTGCCTTGCGTTTTGTCATTTTTTCAATAACAACACCGCTGAATTCGTCGTCAACATCAATTACAACATCTTCGATTGGTTCCAGTTTTTCGCCATTTTCATTTTCAATCATAACAACGCGTGGACGTGATACAGACAGTTCAAAACCTTCGCGACGCATTGTTTCAATCAAAATACCCAGTTGTAATTCGCCACGGCCAGAAACTTCGAAAGCTTCGTTGTTTTCGCTTTGTTCAACTTTTAATGCGATGTTTGTTTCTGCTTCTTTGAACAGTCTTTCGCCAATCATACGTGATGTCAATTTTTTACCAGACTTACCAGCCAATGGCGATGTGTTTACAAAGAATGTCATCGTCAATGTTGGTGGGTCAATTGGCATCGCAGGAATTGGTTCGTTGACACTTGGATCGCATAATGTGTCTGCCACAGTTGCCTTGGAAAAACCAGCCACAACAACAATGTCGCCAGCAGATGCAGTATCGCGTGAAATCTTTTCAACACCGCGATGTTCAATGATTTTTGTAATCTTGGCATTTTCAATAAATTCGCCATTGCGGTTGATTGCCTTGACCGATTGACCGACGCGAACGGTGCCAGATTCAATTTTACCGGTCAGTATTCGGCCAACGTATGGGTCTGCTTCCAGTGTTGTGGCCAGCATTGTAAATGGTGCGTCCAGTTGGCAACGTTCACCATTGCAATCTGGGGCAGGTACATGGTCAACAATCAGTTGGAATAATGGGGTTAAATCTTTTCTTTCGTCGTTTAAGTTGCGTACAGCCCAACCATCACGGCCAACAGAATATAAATATGGGAAATCAAGTTGTGAATCTGTTGCACCCAGTTTATCAAACAAATCAAATGTTTCTGATAAAACTTCGTCTGGTCGTGCGTCGGAACGGTCAACTTTGTTAATACATACAATTGGACGCAGACCCAACTTTAACGCCTTGGATAATACAAACTTGGTTTGTGGCAGGGGACCTTCGGCACTGTCAACCAACAATACCACGCCATCAACCATAGACAGAATGCGTTCTACTTCGCCACCAAAGTCTGCGTGCCCAGGTGTGTCAACGATGTTGATTTTGTATTCGCCCCACTGAATAGAAGTCGGTTTCGCAGAAATTGTAATGCCACGTTCGCGTTCAATATCGCCGCTGTCCATAACGCGGTCTTCGACTTTTTCGTTTTCACGAAATGTACCGGCTTGTTTTAACATGTTGTCAACCAAAGTTGTCTTGCCATGGTCAACGTGTGCGATAATTGCAATATTGCGTATCTTCATAAGATTACCCCATATTTTTTGAATTTCCAACACAGGGTATAACTAAAAATTGTGTTTTTCAAGAATTTATGAATGTTTTTTTGCGTTTTTATTGACATTTGGCATATCGAGTCTATATTCTTAAAAGAAGTATTTTAAAAAGGAATTTGTTTATGGATAATAAGTATAAAGAAGCAGATGTTCGTAACGTAATTAAAAAAGGGCTAAAAACTTACACAGATTTGGCACGTGTGCGTGTAAAAACTCGTTGGAAAAATATGGCGTTGCAAGAACGTTGTGCTGCTGCACGCAGTTTGGTCTTTATGGAACAGGTTGCAAAAAATCCAGATGCTTATTTTTCGCGCGCTGCAACAGAAGAAGCCTGGTCAAAGCGGGCCAAAGAATATGCATATAAAAAAGGCTTTAAAGATTTTGAATTTGCATATTATATTGTCGATGATCCAACTGGCGTTGTTATGAAACACGCAAGTGGGACATTTTTTGATGGAAATAATAGTGATTATAATGATTTTTGTTTTGCTGTACAACAATGGATGTATGATGGACATAGCGATACCTATTCGGCAGAGATTGTTAAAATGGCAAAACATGCCGAAATTGCTTTAGAATATGAATCAACCAAATGCTTTATGCGTCCAATTGTTGTTATGCAACAAGTGTTTCAGAGATAAATAAAACGCCCGTTTGGGCGTTTTTTTATTAGTGTTTTCCACCGATTTTTGTGCGGCCACCCATCAGCGGTTGTAGTGCCTTTGGAATATTTACAAAACCGTCTGGGTTTTGGTGGTTTTCAATAACCGGTACAATTGCACGTGGCAGGGCAATGCCAGTGTTGTTCAATGTCGCACAGAATTGCATGCTGCCGT
>JBKSMR010000038.1:0-3586 GCA_046881895.1 Alphaproteobacteria bacterium | reverse complement strand
GGTTATAAATGTTATTCATATTATGCCCTTTGTTTTGTCATATATGAATTATTGCCCAAAATGATATATTATCAAAGCAAAACAATCAAGGGTTGTAGGTTCTTTGTTTTTTATAATGTCTATCGCGATTTTTTATTGTTTAAAACGAATCGGCTGTTTTTGCGTTTTTTTCTGTTTTTGCTGACAGGGCTGCCGTTCCAGTTGACAATCCAACCGTCCGTTCTGCGACAAGTAAAGAAAAAACTATTGCACGTTCTGCAATAAAGAAGGAAAAAGAAGTCAAGCGATCTATGAATAATGTGTGACAACATACAGGACAAACCAAGAAAAAGCGGACCGTATCTTACAGACAGGGTGTTGCAACCAGTCGATAGGAATAAGTTTTTCGCAGTTATGTTGTTTAATTTTACTGATTTTTGTGATATAATTCCTACTAAGAAAGGAGATAAACAAATGAATCCAGTTGTGGGTGAATTGCTGGGCTATGCGTGTGGGCTGTGTACGACTTTTACTTTTTTGCCCCAGACGATTAAATCAATCAGAACACGAAATGTATCGGGGTTGTCTTGGATGACATATACAATATACTGTATTGGTTGTGCGTTATGGATATTGTATGGCATATATTTGAAATCATTGCAGATAATATTGTTTGATGGCATCGCATTACTGTTCGGCAGTATTATATTGTACTTGATTGTAACAAATAAAAAATCAAAGAAATAAAGCAACATTTTTTTAGGCACGGCGACAGGGCCGGTATAGCACCAGAGTCAGGAATCAGCGAACTGGGGGGTGTTAGGCGCGTTCTCTGGGGTGGTTTTTAATTATTTTCTTTGTCCATATATCTGCGGACAATATTTTCATCAAAAAACTGTAACCGACCACTGGGCAGCATCAGCATTCTGTCAATGCCCAAGTGTTGCAAGAATTCTAAATCGTGGCTGACAATTACCAATGTTCCGCCATATTCTGAAAAACTTTTTGCGATTGTTTTCTTGGTCGCAACGTCCAAGTGGTTTGTTGGTTCGTCCAGCAATAAAACATTTGCACCACTTAAACACAATTTGGCCAGTTCAAGACGGCTGCGTTCCCCAGGTGACATGGTTTTTACTGTTTGGTTCACCTTGTCACCGACGAAATTAAAATGTCCCAATACAGAACGCAACTTTGATGTGCTGATACTTGTAGCATTTGCCGCATTTTCCAGTATGGTTATGTCTGGTTTCAGTGTTTCGTATTCTTGGGCATAGTAGCCTAAATCTGTCTTTTTGCCGATGCGAATAATGCCGTCGCATGGTGTCAGAATATTGTATATCAGTTTTAACAATGTTGATTTCCCAGCACCGTTTTCCCCAATAATTAAAAACTTTTCACCGCGGTTCAAAGAAAAGGTCAGATTCTTGATAACTTTTTTATTTGGTGTGTATGAAAAGTTTAATTTTTCAACCGTAATTGGCAAAATATCTTCTTCGCGATTAGGTGTCAGTTCTAAATCAATGTCTTTTTTTTCTTGTGGTGCAGCGACCAGATTCTTTAATTTCTTTTCCAGTAATTTTTCGCGGCTTTGTGCCTGTTTAGCTAATTTTCCAGATTTGCCACGTTGTTTGTCGATAAAAGACTGAATACGGTTTATTTCACGCATTTGTTTTTGCAACTGTTTTTCCAGACTTTCGTTTGTTTCTGCCAATGTTCGCAAAAAGCGTTGATAACCAAAGCCATATAGTGTGCCGGTATGCGTCATTGTGTCTAAATACAGCGTTTTATCTGCGACCTTGGATATAAATTCTTCGTCGTGCGAAATAAAGACAACAGACGCGTCTGTTGAAATTAAATATTCTGTCATCCAATCGCGACTGTTTGCGTCCAAGTGGTTTGTAGGTTCGTCCAAGAATAAAATGCTTGGGCGTGTATAAAGGGTTCTGATAAAAGATATTTTTGATTTCTGACCGCCCGATAATTCGCCCAGTTTTTTGTTAAGATTCTGACGATCTATTCCCATTTTATCTATCATGGCATCCAGTTCAGATTCTGCGGAATAGCCGTCCCAGTATTCGTATTCAGACTGACACGCGCCCAATTTTTGCAATAATTCTTCGGATTCATTACCATTGGCCAGTTCGTTATATATTTCCGCCATTCTTTGTTCAATGTCTGCCAATGGACGACCAGAACGCAGAAAGTCGTACACAATAACATCATCAGGCAAATCCAGTTCATCAACTGTCTGGGGCATCCAACCAATGCGTGGATTTTTTCCCATATAAAATTCACCGTTATCGCAATCGATTTGATTCAGTAATATTCTGAACAGCGTAGATTTCCCAGCACCATTTAAACCGACAACGGCAACTTTTTCCCCGTCCTGAACAGAAAAGTTCAGGTTTTTAAAGATTTCGTTTCCATCAAACGATTTATCAAGATTCTTTACAATTAACATTGTCTTGTTGCCTTTGGTCTAAAAAATAACACATAAAAAAATATGTCGCAAGGAATAAAAAAGTGTCGCAGATATGGAATTTTAATATGTCATCGTTGTCGGAACTGTGCTTGAAATAATTCTATAAATAACAGTTGGAATTCTAAATTTTGTTGTTATAATCAGCCCGAAAAATAACAAGGGTTGGAAATGAGTAAGAAAATAATAACGCTGGATTTAGATAATGTGATATTTGATATGACCCCATTATATCAAGAGGCTTTCCGTCGTGCAAATGTGCCTTATGTAAAGCCAACAAATTGGGATTTGTACAAGTCGTATGATAATATTACTGTGATTGAGAATTTATCAGAATTGTTTGGTGATGATTTTCTGTATTCGATGCCAGTATTAGATAAAAAGATACATTATCTTTTAAATGATTTATTGGCACGTCCGGATTTAGAGGTTTTATTTGTAACAGAACGAAAATACAAGCAACCTGAAAAGACGTTTAACCAATTACGTCGTGCAGGGATTAAATGTTCGTTTAACCAGATTTATGATCAGCATGGTAAAAAATCTGATATATTAAAAGATATTATCAAACCAGATATGCATTATGATGACGGTCCATTGGTTGTGTCTGGATGTCTGGACAAGGGTGTTCCTGTTACGATGATAAGCAATAACAAGACATTGTATAATCATTATTTGCGTGACCGTGTTCAGCATTATAATTGCCTGCGTCGCGCGTTACAGAAAACAGGCGTATGTAATTCTGGCTGTGTTCGATAAGATTGAAAAAAAACCGCCATTTCGGCGGTTTTTTTATTGTGTGACTTGAACACCAAAACTTGATTCAAATGATGGCCTGTATGTGGAATCCTCGCTGTGTTCAACAGTCCCAACTGCCTCAGTTGGTTTGTTGTTTGTTCCATAATACAAAACCCATGCATCATCCGATTTAACGTTTTCGTTTTCAAATTTGAAATTTGAATCTGTACCGTTCCAATCTGTAAATTCGATATTTGATTTATCGCCTTCTTTTTCAACAATAACAGTATAATAGTCGTTAAATGGCATAGTCAGCGTTTCTTTGCCGTTATCAAGCACCAGTACTGTCGCATTGTTGCCTGTTGAAATGTCTTTTTGTTGCTTACCTTC
>JBKSMR010000037.1:0-13972 GCA_046881895.1 Alphaproteobacteria bacterium | reverse complement strand
GCGAAATCAGACCGAATTTTGGCGGCAATTGAACCAGTTCTAAGCACTGGTCGCTTGTACGCACACACGCGTGTCCAGAAAACGCCACTGATGTCAGAAATGATTGGCTGGTCACCGGTTGGATATGCCGGCCATGATGACGGTCTGGACGCAGTTGCCGGTGCGGTTGCACAAATACCAATCCCAGTCCGTCCGCTGGGACACGCGGTAAAGACTTTTTCTGCAAACACAAATTTTACGATTTGAATAAATAACAACAAAAGGAATAAAAATGCGAAATAACTTACAGCAATTATATAAACGTGCCTTGGATTTACGTACTCCATGGTTATCACGCTGGGATGATGCACGCAGATATACAATGCCAACAAGTGATGCAGACTTGGCGACATTGTTTGATGCAACAGCAATGGATGCAGCAGATAATTTGGCTGCGTCAATTTATACATTGTTAACGCCGCCAGAATCTATGTGGTTGCAACTGGTTCGCGAAAGTGAACTATCGCCAGATGCAGACTATGCGACATCTGTATTGCGTGCACATTTGAACGATTCTAATTTTTACACAACGATACATCAGTGTTATATGGACCTTGTGACGATGGGTACGGCCTGTCTATTTATGGCCCAGAATCCGATTGGTGCATCATCTGCGTTTAATTTCAGTGCAATTCCAATGACAGATATTGCGATATTGCCGAACGCAGTCTTTCATACAACGTCTATGACAGCCTGTGAAGTTGCGGAAAAATATCCAACATGGACACCACCTGCAAATATTCGTGAAACTATCAAGCAAGACCCAGAAACTCCATTAAAATTGGTTCAAAGTTTGGTTGGAACTGAATTTACAGCATGGCTGGATGTTGGTGGTGACATTGAAAACAATATTGTATCATCTGGCACATTTGAAACGAATCCATATATCATATTCCGTTGGTCTGTTGCCAGTGGTGAACAATACGGTCGCAGTCCAATTATGCGTGCATTACCAGATATAAAAACAGCGAACAAGGTTGTTGAACTGGTATTAAAGAACGCGACAATTGCCGTATCTGGCATATGGCAGGCAGATGACGACGGTGTTATAAATTTGAATAATATCAACCTGACCCCAGGTGCAATTATACCAAAGGCTGTGGGGTCAAGTGGTCTTACCCCATTGAACAGTGCTGCGGATTTTGATGTGTCACAGATTATATTAAAAGACCTGCGTGACCGTATTCGCCATGCATTGCTGGCAGACAGACTGGGGTTATTATCTGACAAAGAAATGACCGCCACAGAAATAATGGCACGAAATGCAGACATGATGCGAATCTTGGGTGCGACATATGGACGCTTGTTGCATGAATTTATCAGACCATTATGCGACAGGGGATTGCAAATACTGTCATCACGTGGCTTGATAGAACCAATTAAATTAAACAGCAATGCAGAATTAAAATACATTGCACCAATCGCACAGTTAAGTGCACTTGAAACACTAATTGGGGGTGCATTATGACAGATATAGAGCTGGCATATGCCAAAACATTTGCGGGGAATTCAGGGCAACGTGTACTGGAACATATGCGTAAGATAACAATAGAACGTGTTTTAGGGCCAAATGCCACAGAATCAGAATTGCGTTCATTGGAATCGCAGCGTTTTTTTGTTCATCAAATAGAAAATTTGATTCAGCGGGGGCAGGGGGGTGCATCATGAATTCGGAACGCAAGGCAGTAAATGGCCTGATAGAATTTCTGCGTGACAGTTGGTTTTTGATAGCATTTATTGCCGGTGTTATATATTGGGCGGCGAAACAAGACTTTTCAGTTTTAGAATTAGAACGCGTTGACAGTCGTATAACCGCACTGGAAAACCGCACAACGATACTGGAAACAGGAATCGCCCGAATTCAAATAAAAATAGACGACATCAAAGAAGATTTAACCCTGATAAAAAGCGCAGTGATAAAGTAAAAATCCCCCAATCGGGGGATTCTTTATTTGTATTTGATGCGAAATTATTCGGCATCTGCAACTGTTTCTTCTGCGGCAACAGGTGCTTCTTCGGCAGCAGCAGTTTCTTCTGCAACAACTTCTTCTGCAGATTCTTCTTCTACTTTCTTGGTTCCGAATGTCAATACTTTACCTGCAACCAATGCGTCAATTTCGTCCTGTGTCTGTGCGACATATACTTTTACAGGAACAATAACGTCTGGGTGCAATGCAATTTTTGTATCAAATGCACCAATAGATTTAATTGGGGCACCCAACAAAACCTGTGCAGATTCAACAGAAACATTTGCAACTTCTTTCAACATACGTGCAATATCGCGTGTTGATACAGAACCATACAATTGGCCTGTGTCGCCAGCCTGACGAATCATGTGCAATTTAGCATTCTTAACAGCATCGACATTTGATTCTGCTGTTTTTCTTGCTGCTTCTTGACGTGCTGTCAGTTCTGCTTTTTTGGCTTCGAACAATGCAACGTTTTCACGTGTGAAACGCATTGCTTTGCCGTTTGGCAACAAATAGTTACGTGCGAAACCTGTTTTTACTTCGACTGTATCGCCGATATTGCCCAATTTTGTAATTTTTTCTGTCAAAATAACTTTCATTTTATCTGTCCTTATTTTTGTATAAGTTAGAGTTTTTAAGAAAAATAATTAGATTCTATCAGATGTGTGTAGTTGTGATTGCGTAGTGTATCAAGCATACATGAGCAAGCACAACCGCTCACAGATGATGAAATATAATTATTTTTTAACCCAGATTGTTGCGAACGAATGGCATCAAGCCCAAATGACGTGCACGTTTGATGGCCTTGGCCAATGCACGTTGATCTTTTTGGGAAACGCCACTGATGCGACTTGGCACGATTTTACCACGTTCTGTGATATAATGTGACAATAATTTAATGTCTTTATAGTCGATAACCTTGCCCTTTAAAGGGTTTGATTTTTTACGATAAATTGCTGCACGAACTGCCATTATTCTGCCTCCTCTGTGTTCTTTTTCATCATAATAGAAGGTGTTGTTGATAATTCTTCAACACGAACATTCAAGAAACGAATAACGTCTTCGTCAATGCGTGAACGACGTTCTAATTCTTTTATCTGAGAACCAGGCAATTCAATGTTCAACATAACGTAATGAGCCTTGCGGTTTTTACGAATAACATATGCCAAGTTTTTCAATCCCCAGAATTCTGTAGATTTAACTTCGCCACCTAATTCTTTGATGATTTCTGCGAATTTAGCCGCTTTTTCTTTTACCTGCGGTTCAGTCAAGTCCTGGCGGAAAACCAAGACGCTTTCATAGTAAGCCATTTTATTTCCTTTGGTTTGTATAGCTGACAACACCATTGTCATCAGCAGGAACGAGGCATATTATGACAATATTTTAAAAAAAATCAAGTCTTTTTATACATATAAAATAAAAATCCCCCAATCGGGGGATTTTTTTATTTATTTAGCAACCACCTGTCATGCCACCGATGATTTTAGAAATAGAAATATCTTTGTGTAACAAGAAGTCGTATTCACAGTTGCCTGATTTATAAGAACCTGTGCATGCAGCCAATGTCAAAACAGCAAATAATGCCAACATAATTTTTTTCATGTTTTCTCCTTTTTTTGTTAAACAACAATCAAATTATATAGGAATTTATTTCAGCTTTCAACAATTATATGGCATTTTTTACCCAATGAATTTTTCGCCCACATACGCAAATTACATCAAAGCGTGCGTCATATGCCCAACCTGTTTTTGCAATATATGTTTCTGCGGCACGACGCAGACGGGCAGACTGACGTGGACTTATTGCATCCCATGCACTTTGCACAGATTTGTGATTTTTTACCTCAACAAAAACGAGTGTCTTTTTATGTCTGGCGATTATGTCAATCTCGGCACGATTTGTATTACGACCGGTGATATATCTGGATTTCAGAATTTTATACCCATGAAAACGCAGGTACATTCGTGCAATAAATTCTGCGAACAAACCCTGGGTATATGTTGTCCTAGAACGCATATGGTTTTGCCTTAAAGTTTTCACGTGCTGTCTGAATATTCTTGGTATGGTCAGATGCATTACGGAAATTATCAACTAAATCTAATGCACCATAGTATGCAATCAACATTGGATCATACGGATTTGTACTGGAAATCCATTTGTCGTTCCCAGAATTCGGTGCACCATATTTTTCCAATACGCTTTGCCAAAATGCCAAAATTTTATTTTCGCGTTGTCGTGCAAATTTTTCTGCATCACCTTCTTGTTCGTTTACATCGTTGTTATATACAACACGCCATACGACATTATCGGTTGCGTTACTGGTAAAATAAACAACAACTGTTTCACCGGTATTTTCACGTACCAGGTGTAATTCAGATGCGTATAATAAACCGCGGTTACGTGCCAAACTGTTTATACAATTTTCCAGCTTTTCTGGTATGACAACACCCTGCATTCTGCATTCATAATCTAGATTATATTTCCAATCTGGGTGAATGGTATAGATTATACTGTTTTTTTGACGTGGTGCATACAGTCCTTTGTCTTTAAAGAACAGATTATAAACATCATCAAATTCCATCCCCAGCAAAATCCCCGCAATATCAAACGAGCCAACATCAGCGACATCTGCATCTGAATTTAAATACACGTCTTCCACAGTAATATCTGCGTATTCACTGTCGACAAGGTTGGCATCTGTAACAGCGAATTCTTCAAAATCCATACCTGTTGCCAGCACAGTCTGCGTTGACAACGTACATAACATAATTGTGAATAAGATACATAATTTTTTTATCATCAGTTCCCGTACCCCAGTTCATCATAAGAATTGACAGCTTTTATTTGAATTTTAAATACTGCCGCAGGATCTATGCCAGATTCCAGTTCGTATTCAATCGGTTTTTTGTTTATCTGTTCACGTAATCCTGGGGCATATATAAGGCTGATATACAGTTGCTCATGTGACACAGTTGGTGAAATAGAAAAATCATTAGGCACATCCCAAGTAATCAAGTCATATTCAACAATCCAATAGTTTTCTTGGTCTGGTGCCTTGGATATATTTGTTACTTCTACGGTACGTAATTTTCTTTCTTCGGCCATTTGTTGTAATGTTGGAACAACCTTTGCCACCCATTCTGTAAATACCGCAGGTGCAGACATTCTTGATAACAGTGCTGTCTCGGTATCAGTTCTTTGTGCAATATTACTTACATCTGGAATTACATAAAAGTATTCAGTGATAAATCTTTTTATCAGCATATCACGCATTACATCGGCACCAATACTTTCAGGTGTGTCGGGTACATCAACACGATGTGCGTGGTATTGGTTCGGTTGGAAAAAATACGTTTCGATTGTTGTCTTTTGGCCCACGTCATAGATTGCACCAGATAAACACAGTGCTGCAAACATGATCAGCAATAATAACAATCCCGACAAAAATGTAACCAGTTTTTTCATTTGTTTATCTTATATGCGTTAAATTCTGCAACATAATAGCCTAATGTTTTTGGATAAAAATCTAAACTTCTCAGAACATTTGCGTACGCCAATACATGTATCGCACCATATAACTTAGAGTTTATTGTCATACGAATTTGCCATACCCCACCCGTTTCAGTTATCTTACCGATTGGTAACATATGAACAGACGACATATCAGGCACCCAAGTATCGCCAGCCTGTGCATATGCTTGGAATGTTGGTACGATATCAGAAACAAAATCAGAATGTAAGTTATTCCCAGACAAACAATACAAAGCACATGTTTCTGTTTTCATGTCGATTGTTGCACATGTTTCGGAATCAAGTCCCATTTCATGGCATACTTGTGCACTTAATCCTTTTTTATTTTCGGGGTTACAGTCCTTGGTACGGTCACATGTTTGCCAAATATTATCATTAAAGACAGCGTCATCTGTAATCCAAAATCTGTATTCCAAGAACTTGCCAATAACGGATTCTTGTAACGCTTGTGTCGTCGTAATTTCTTTTGTGTCGCTATGATGGTGCCCAACAATTTCCCACCGACCAGTTATATTATTTATCGAAACTAAAAACGGGTGAACGTGTGCAGATTTTTGTGCCCATAACAAAAAAACACATGCAAATATAATCAGTAAAAATACAACCATTGTTGCAATACCAATCGCACGGGAAACAGAAATCTGTTTTCCCGCAGGGAATGAAGACGTATCAAAATCGTCTGGATATCTCAATCATCCCCCCATTGATATTGTGTTATTATGCCTGATAAACCATGATACATGCACAAGGGCTAAGTTTTAATTCGTTGTTGTCGTACCCAACACCAACTGGTTCGCGATCATAAACCTGACCACAACCTGCCAAGCACAATGCAACAAAAAATCCCAGTATAAATTTTTTCATTTGTCGCTCCTTCCTTTTTCTTATTATAAGAAAATTTCATACATACCGTCAAGACTAAAACTGTGTTTCAAACGACAGCAAGAATCTTTGTTCACGGTCATAGTCTGTCATACGCAGTGGCCAACCCCATGAAAAGTTCATAGGCCCCATCGGTGTATTCCAGTAAATACCAACACCCACAGATGTTCGTATCATATCGTCAATATCATTTGGACGTGAATTTGCAGTCGGTGGATATGGGTATATGTATTCATCGCGTGGTGGTTTGCCCAATACACCATAATCAGCAAACACAAAACCCTTTATCTGATATTCGTCAGGGATAAAGATTGGGAAATTTAATTGTGTTGAACCATTGACTTTCCACAAGCCACCCAACGCATATGTCGTGTACAGCCAGTTACGCGAACCAACGCCTGCAACATCAAAACCACGCAGGCTTTCGCCGCCCAAGAAATAACGATAAACACGTGATATATAATCGCCATCCAGTGGTTGTAAATATCCGAAGTTCAGCGATGAACGCAACTGCCATTTATCACCCCAGAAATTTACCATACCGATAATATCGCCACTATATCGCATATAACTTTCTGTGCCGCCAAATCCAGTATATGCCAATCCTAAATTTGCAACAACGCCAGTATGCGTATTTTGTTCAAAATTTGTATTCAAATTATGATATCTGAAACTGGTTGACAGTGTGTACAAGTTTGCGTTTTGCCATCCGCCTGTTGCTTGCAAGTCATAGTTTTGGTCAAACGATGCAGACAGTCTGACGTTTTGTGTCCAGTGGTCTGTTAATCGCCAACCCATGCGTCCTGCGACTGTCAAAGAATCACGATCATAGCCAAAACTGCCCAAACTGGAATAATCATACATTGTATAAGATACATCAAATCCGCCAGATAATGCACGTCCAAATAAATATGGTTCTGTAAAGCTGAATAATGCTTGTTTTTGATATTCTGCAACAGACGCGCGCAGTTGTACAACCTGACCACGACCCATAAAGTTGTTTTCTGTTATGCCCGCATCAACCATAAAACCGTTGATGTTCGACCAACCAAAACCACCAGACAATTCACCAGTTGGTTGTTCTTCAACCTTGATGTCCAGATTCATCATATTAGAATCTGCAACGCGTGTTGGAACCATTTGCACATCTTTAAAGTATCTGGTACGCATCAGTTTTTGACGACCTTCTTCAATTGTTTGTAATGAAAAAGGATCCCCGGAACGCATCGGTATCAGGTGTTCAATAACTGTATCAAATGTGCGAACATTTCCCAAGATATTGATAGTGTTCAGATAAATACGATTGGTTTTTTGTATCTTAAATTTCATGTCAATCGTTTTATCGTTATCGTTTTTTGTTGGAATTGGTTCTACAGTAATAAATGCATAACCATATTCTGCAACGGTACTGCGTAAATCTGACATTGTTTTTTCAACCATTTCAATGTTATACACATCGCCAGATTTCATTGCAATTGCGTCAATCAATTCATCTGTTGGAATATCATCAAACGGGTTATCAACGGACATTTTGCCAAAGCTATATTTATCGCCTTCATCAACATTGAATACAACAGAATAATATTCACGATTTGGTGAAAAAGTCCCCTTGATATCTTTGACAACAAAATCAACATAGCCGTTTTTTAAATAGAATTGACGCAACATTTGACCATCGTATTGAATTCTATCTTCATCAAATGTGTCAAATTGTGCCAAGAAACGCCACCATGCATGTTCACGCGACAAAATTTCATCACGTAATATACGATCGCTAAACTTTTTATTGCCATCAAAATTTATGCTGTCAATCCATGTTGGATGACCTTCGGTAATTTCATAGACTACATTTACACGATTGTCGCCCAAGTCAATTTTTTGTGGTTCGATTTTCGTCCCAAAGAAACCCTTGCGTTGATATATCGTCAGCATGCGTTGCACATCTGCACCAATGACAGACATATCAAACGAAGAACGTTCACGTGTTTTAATTTCTTTTTTTAAATCATCTGTGGAAACCTCATCATTTCCTTCGACAGTTACCATGTTGATTATTGGTGCCTCGGTTACGTTTATTCTTAGTGTGCTACCAGACATATTCACACTAATTTTAGAAAAGTAACCACTTTGTTCCAATTTTTTTGCAATTTCATTACTGCGTGCATCGCCAACATTGTCGCCTACTTTGACATCTGCCAAGATGCGGATAGATTCTGCATCCATACGCTGATTGCCAACAACGTCGATACGCGAAACAGTTGCTGCGTATGATGGCAGGGTTACAAACGCTGATAAAATTGTAAAAATTGAAACTTTTTTCATTTTTGTCTTGCTCGTTTTAATTCTTGAATTTCATACTTAAAATCCAATTTTTGTTTATATTTTTTTAGCAGTCCACTAACACTAGAATTTTTTTCAACAATCATCATGATGTCGTTTATTTCAAGCAACACCCTGTCACGTTCGTGCGTTGCAATATTGCACGCGTTTGTCAAAGTGATTATAACAGAATCGCCAGTAGAACCGTTCACAAATTTCATAAAGTATTTCCTTTTTACCGAAAATAGGTGCGTATTATCTTGTGTGTTCTTGCGATTGCATTTTTGCGTTATGTTTTTTATTCAAAGCATTCATATATGTATTGAGTGCGTCTTGAAGTTTTGTTTCGCGATTTACGCAAAATTGTACACCGTTAATATTGATAATAACATCTTTACCAGTTGCACGTGCCATTCTGTTAGCGTGTTCAATTGCTTTTCTGATGGTTGTGCCTGGAAATGGTGTGTATGTGTATGCCATCTCTTATCCTTTTTTTAGTTTAATCCAAATACGCGGGCCAAGTCATTCCACATTGTTAAAATGAACAAACCCAATATCAGCAACCATCCTACCATAATTGCGATTTCCATGCCGCGACCTTGCAATTTGCGACGGGTTATTGCCTCTATAATCAAAATCAGCAAATAACCACCGTCCAGTACAGGTAATGGCAACAAATTCAAAACGCCCAGGTTTACAGATAACAAAGCAATCAGACTAAGCAGGGTAAAGAATCCTGCTGCCATTGCTGCACCAGAATACTGTGCGATTGTGATAAAAGACCCCAGTTGCTTGGATGAACGTTCACCGGTTATAATTTGTTTCAGAACAATAACCAATGTTTTTGATTCATAGTATGTTTTACGTGCACCACTGTACATTGCACGGAACAGGTTTTGACGTTGTGGGTCGGCACGTCTGCTGCCATCTGCAATCATTCCCCATGTTTCAGCAGGTGCCAGTTTGAGATTTACCAGTTTTTCACCACGAACAACCACAACATTTGCATCACGATTTGATGCCAGTTCTTTGGCCAGAACCAAATCACCCCAATTAGATATTTGTTCGTCATCTATTCTTACAATTGTATCGCCAGCCTTGACACCTGCCTTGAATGCGACTGATTCTTGGATAACCTGACCGATAACAGGCAGTTGCGAATTCCCAACCAAACGTGGTTGAAACATGAACAGCGATGTATATATTACCCATGCCAATATAAAGTTCATAAATACACCTGCACCGATAATGATAAACTGTTTCCATGCAGGTGCAGACAGATAATGTCCTTTCTTTTTTTCTGCGGGCAGTTCTGCGAACTTTTTACGATTGAACATATCTTCTTGGCCATATATGGAAACATAACCGCCCAATGGCAGACAAGCCAACTTCCACAGTGTGCCACGTTTGTCGTGCCATTTTACAATCGCAGGACCAAATCCGATTGAAAATGTATCAACACGAACGCCAGCCCAACGTGCAGCCAAAAAATGTCCCAGTTCATGTACAAACACTACAATTCCCAGAACAATCAACAATGCAACAATAGTCAATAAAATATTCATACCGTTCTTTCCTTTTCGCTTTGATATAATTACATCATAACTAACCAAACAAGAGGCAACGCATAAATCCAGCCGTCAAATCTATCTAATATTCCGCCATGACCTGGGATTATTGTGCCAAAATCTTTGATGCCCAACGTGCGTTTGATATAGCTGGCGGTTAAATCGCCATACTGTGACAACAAAGCGATACTAATGCCAATCCACATCAGTTGTGGCATAAATGTATCAGCACCCAGCAAGCCATACATTACACCTGCAAATGTTCCACATAAAATACCAGCAATTTGTCCGGCCCATGTTTTCTTGGCGGATAATCTTTCCCACATTTTATCGCCACCAATCAGACGACCAAAGAACCATGCACCAATATCAGCACTGCAAATAATCAACAGCAATAACAATACAATCCATGGGCGTGAACCGACAGTGTTTATTGCGAACAGCATCATGCACAGCAGACACAGGAACGTGAAAAACGCCAGCCAGTTTTTACGTAATACAGTTACATCAGCGTGACGCAGGCAAATCGCATATTCTAAAATCATCGCTAATACAATCAGAATGCCTAAATATTTAACTGCTGGTATTCCAAAGTATTGTAATATCGCCGCGCCACATGCAATCAACGTCATGACAGCTGCTGCGATAATTCTTAGTTTTGTATTTGACATATTTATGTTCCTTTGAATGTATAATCTTATTTTTTCTTGCCCGTATAATTTGCTTTTTTCCCACCGCCAAATCTGCGATTACGTTTCGCAAATTCATCCAGTGTAGATTGCCACAGTTTTTCGCTTTTTACCAGTTCTGGCCAGTGTTCAGGCACAAACAATAATTCAGCATATGCCAATTTCCACAACAGAAAGTTTGAAATACGGCTTTCGTTACTGGTGCGAACCATCAAGTCAATTGGTAACAAATCGCCAGTATTCAGATATGTTTCAAAAGTTTCGCGTGTGACAGGTTTGCCATCTGCGATTGCAGCGTTCACAGCATCAACAATTTCTTGTTGACCGCCATAGTTCAATGCAAACACAACTGTTCCACCTGTGTTTTCAGCAGATTCTTTTTCCAGTTTGTCGCAAATATTTGCCAATTTCTTTGGCAATTTTTCACGCGTGCCGATAACGCGATAACGCAGATTTTTTTCCAAAGCGTTTTTCAAATTCTTTTTCATTTCCGTATAGAACAATTCCATCAGGAAATCAACTTCGTCCTTGGAACGATTCCAGTTTTCTGTTGAAAACACAAAGAAAGTAATCGTTGAAACGCCACGTTTCATAAACCAATCAACCAAGTTTTCAAAGTTTGCAATACCTGCTTGATGCCCCATTAACGGTGGCAAGCCACGATTTTCCGCCCATCTGCGATTTCCGTCGCAAATAAAAGCGATATGTTGCGGTATTTTACCTGTTGCAGCGATTGGTTGTTTCTTTTTGAATAGTTTAAACATGTGAATTTCCTGATTTTGTTGTTTCTTAGACGGACATAATATCTGCTTCTTTTTCGCGTGCCAGTGCATCTACTTCGGTGCCACGTTTATCAAAGACTTTTTGTAAATCGTCTTCAAATTTACGCTGATCGTCTTCGGAAATTTCTTTGTCTGTAACTGCACGTTTAATTTTGCTCATTGCATCTTGGCGAATATTACGCATAGAAATTTTTGCTTCTTCTGCGTATTTGCCAGCAACTTTGGTCAGTTCGCGACGTCTTTCTTCGGTAAGTGGTGGCATGTTCAAGCGGATAACGCCACCGGCAGTCATTGGGTTCAAACCCAAACCAGAATCACGAATTGCTTTTTCAACCGCAGGTGCATTTGTAATATCCCAAACAGTTACAGATAACGTCTGATTGTCTGGTGTTGAAACAGTTGCAACCTGATTTATTGGCATTTCAGAACCATAAACTGGTACGCGAACCGCGTCCAATAAATGTACAGATGCACGTCCTGTACGCAATCCTGCGTATTCGCCCTTTAGAACTTCTAATGTTTGTGCGGTTTTTTGTTCTACTTCTGATTTTAATAATTGGTAATCCATTTATGTCTCCTTAAGAATATGTAAAAAGATTAGCAAATATATTTGACATTTGGCAAGAAGAAATATAGAATATGTGACCGCAAGGGTGTAAAAATCCCACTCGCACAAAAGTTTTGGGGTTGTAGATCATCCGTCTGCGTAAACGCAGCCGAGATAGGGAACCCAGGACAGACATAGTTTTGGGGTTGTAGCTCAGTTGGTAGAGCACTTGCATGGCATGCAAGGGGTCGTCGGTTCGAGTCCGATCAGCTCCACCATTTTCAGGTCGTATGACCCACAGTATGGCGGATATAGCTCAGTTGGTTAGAGCGTTGGTTTGTGGTACCAAATGTCGCCGGTTCGAGTCCGGTTATCCGCCCCATCATAAAAAAAGCACCCCAACGGGGTGTTTTTTTATGATGTCTGGGCGGTTCGGAACGTGCAGATGGACTATTCCCCTCCCAGCGGAGGGGTGTTTTTATGCCACGCATAAAAACGGGGAGGGTTCCCCAACGGGGTGTTTTTTTATTGCAAACGCCTATGTTGTTTGTATACTGGTGCAAAAGGGTTAGAAATGCCAGATATGCAGAATACAGAATATATTACAATAAACACGAACGGGATTTTTATCGGTGGCAAGCCGGCAACAACATATCGTGGCGCGACCATAGGTTACCCAGAATCTATACACAAAAATTTTCAAAATCTTCAAAACCACTATCCAAATATCCAAGAAATGCATTTTCTGACATCTAAAACAACTGGGGAATTCTATAAAACTGGAAATCCTGTCGCTGAAAAGGGGGATAATCTTTGGGCGCGCGTGGCGTTTAATGATGGTTATGTCGCACCGTGGGTTCTTGTTTCTATTAATTATACACACGATTTTTATATTTCTCATGAAATATCAGGCAAATTGTATCGTATGATAGAAAATTATACATTTTTGCATGATTTGTTAGGGCGTTATCAAGATGTCACAATCAGATTAAACCTACAAAATATGGCGGGTCGCTCGTTTGAATTAAATGGTTTTAGATTGACGGTTGAAAAAATTGCACAAAAAACAAAATAAAAAACAACCCGTTTGGGGTGTTTTTTGTTGAAAAAATTTGCATTTTATGATACAATACGCATATTCAGCAGACGACATTGGTCATCTTTTTTATTACCCGCCACGTGCGGGTGTTTTTTTTACTAAAAGGATTAAAAATGAACAAATTATCAAACAATATACTAACCCTTATGCGCAGCGACGCATATTTAAACAGCAACAATCCCAACCACGCTGCTGTCGCCAAACAGGTACAAGATTATTTTGAAAATAAATATGGTAACAGTCGTACAGATGCAACGGGGCGTAATATTACAGTCAGAACCGCATGGCGGTGGCATACAGTAATTGATGACAAAACATGTGATATATGTCGCAGCTTTTCTAACAAAGTATATGAAAATTTGGAAGAAATCCCAAAAAATCCACACCATAAAAATTGTCGTTGTTGGATAGAAGAAATAGAATTAGATGATAGTGATGAGCTATATAGTAATGAAAGACGAACTAGAATAGTCCGCCAGGGAATGAAAAACGAGGGCGGATATGTTGATGATCCTGATTTAATAGACCAACCAACAAACATAGGT
>JBKSMR010000036.1:0-10605 GCA_046881895.1 Alphaproteobacteria bacterium | reverse complement strand
GTCAGGCCTGTGCAATTCTCGAATGTGCCACTAAACATATATTCTGCCCGTGCACCGGATATTCCACTGAATAAACCATCCGGGATTGATTTCAGGCCTGTGCAACCAGAGAATGTGGCACCAAACATCGATTTTGCCGGTGCACCGGATATTTTACTGAATAAACCAGCCGGGATTGATGTCAAGCCTGTGCAACCAATGAATGTGCCATCAAACATCGATTTTGCCGGTGCACCGGATATTTTACTGAATAAACCATCCGGGATTGATGTCAGGCCTTTGCAACCAGCGAATGTGCCCCAAAACATATATTCTGCTGGTGCACCGGATATTCCACTGAATAAACCATTCGGGATTGATGTCAGGTTTGTGCAATTATAGAATGTGAATGAGAATATGGGTTGTTTGCCAGGCAATGTTGGGAATACAGAACCCAAACTGCCACTGATTTTTGCCAGGTTTTTGTTGCCGTTAAATGATATTGCGGCATTGTCGGTGTAATCTGTTGCATTGCCTGTAACTGTTATATTGTATTGGCCGGCATTATCGTATTTGCATGTGTATTCAGTGCCAGATTTAGTTGCTGCTTTGTTATTTCCACAATCAATATTATAATTGCCCGTCGCAAAGATTTTGAATTTAAATTCGGTGGTGTTCGCTGTGGTGGTAAGTACAAATTTATCATCTGTAGCGATTGTTGAATCTGTTCCTTCGATGCCAATAATGTCTTTGACGAAGTTTTTGCATATATCCGTGGTGATTTCCGTGTTGACGGTGGTGTAATTTACGCATGCTTGGGCGATATCTTGGATAAGCCATTTATCGTTTTTGCTGTATGGATAAAGCAAGAATATAAAATCGCTGTTAAATATCTGTTCGTAATCTGGTTTTTTCGCTGTTTCATATATGTGGTTAAAAGAAACTTGTGTCTGTGAAAAACTTGTATCCGCCATGGCGTTTGATATGACAGATGTTGATATGAATAAACTAAATAGTACGTTCTGTAGTTTCATTTTATTTCAGCGCCCCCTCGCATTCATCGGCAACTGTGGCTGCGTGTTTAATTTTGTTGATTTGTGCTGCGTTAAATATAGTTGCCGTGATGCCAGCAACAGCACTTCCTGCAGTCATTGCGTTTGATGTTATGTTTAAATTCTTTTCTTTGTTTGTGCCAGATAGGCGATTGTCATCTGTGTTAGACATCGCAGATGTGATCGTTCCGGTCGTACCTGTAATAGCGCCTATTATATTTGACGTCATGGCGCCTTTGGCCTGATTTTCTATTTTTGATAAATCAACAGTTGACCAGCCGCTGCATGCAGATACGACATTTTGAACAGTACTTAATTCTGTGTCGGTTATAATGTCGTTTTCCGCATTTGGTGTGTATGGGGTTGATGATTTTTGTTCTCTGTCGTATGCGAATTTATCCATTTTAACCTGTGTCAGCACTTTGCTTAATTCCTGGGTTGCGTTTACACATTCTGATATGCGACTGGTAAGATTTTTGCTTTGTTTTATGTCTATGCCAGATACTGTTGCACCCGCAATATTAAGTGCAGCAGATGCCGCCAATGTGCCTGTACGCAGGTTCCCCATTTTCTCGCTTTTTTGTCCGGCTTCTGTCATTTGGCGTAATTGTTGCTTGGTGTCCGCAATTTTTGTTTCGAGGTTTTCCTGGGTCGGTTTTAATTTAGCAAACCATGTGTCAAATTCGGTTGCTTGATCGGTCGATAATTTTTTGTGATTTGAGGAACTTTTGTCGTTCTTGCTAAGTTGTTCCCATAACTGTGATGCGTTAAATCTCATTGCTGTTTTGTCAGATTTATTCTTTATAATACCGGCAACACCTGCGGTACCAGCGCCAACAACGCCGCCAGCAGATACACCTGTGCCAATGCCCGCCAAAGTTTTTAATTGTTGTAAATCATCAGAAAATCCTGAGCATGTGCCACGTACGTTTGTTAATGCCCTGTACAATGTGGTTTTTGATTCTTGTAATGAGTTTCTTAAAGTGTTTATATCAGTTTTAGCATGTGCTGATGAAAACAGTAATAGTATCGAAAATGCTGTAAATATTGTTCGCATTTTATGGCTCCTCCAATATATTATATGTGGAATTATATCATAAATTTAATTTAAATGTTGTAATTAAATTATATTTCTTTTTTGATTATGTCGGTTCGCGAATTGCACAGACAGCCCAACCAAGATAGATAAGCCCGCCGATAAAGGTGGGTGGGGGGTCTAATGTACTTGCCGAGTTTGAATGTTTTATTTTAGAAAATTGCAATTTTTTACCATTTTCGAACTATTTGTGATATAATTTAGTTTATGAAAAAGCATTTTTATTTTTTTAGACATGGTCAAACCAACGAAAATGAAGTTGGTATCAGATACGGTACTGGTATAGATGCTTATTTAACTGATTTAGGAATCGTACAGGCACAAAAATTATCTGAATTTTTCAAAGATAAAGATATAGATGTCGTTTATTCCAGCCCATACAGACGAGCTATAGATACTGCAAAAATTGCTTTATCAGATAAGAATGTAGAAATTATAACAAAAGACGAATTAAAGGAAGCAATTTTTTGGTTTTGGGACACAGAAAGCGAAGAAAAGAAAAAACAAATAAATAATAACTTTAAAATAATAAAAAATTGTTTAGAACATATTGTTAAACATGATGAAAGAAATAATATAGCTATTGCTTCACATGGTGGGGTTACACGTGCTTTATGTTATGCATGTGGTTTAAAAGTAGATAGTGTAAAAAATTGTCAATGTTTTCATTTTACTTTGGATAATGATATTTGGGAATTTGTTGAAGAATTTGAAACAGATATAAAAGTACAGAATAAATCTGATACGATAAAGTAATTTCTTTTTTATCCCATAAATCTCTTGCCCAATTTTGATTATGTCGGCTCGCGAACTGCACAGGTTGCCCAACCAAGATAGACAAGGCCACCAGTAAAGGTGGGTGGGTGGTCTAATGTACTTGCCGAGTTTGAATGTTTTATTTTAGAAAATTGCAATTTTTTACCATTTTCGAACTCTTTGTGATATAATTCTACCAAAAGGATAGATTTTATGTCACCAATATCAAAATTTCCTGAAACCATAAAAACCTCACGATTGCTGTTGCGTTCTGTTTCGCCAACAGAAGAAAACGCTAAATTAATGTGGGATGAAATAAAAAAAGAAAACCCTCAAGATTTTCCATATATACGATTTTCACCCAATCGTAAAACACATTTGCCAACATCTGAAAAAGAAACACTTGATACATTATTAGAAGCAAAAGAAGTTCCTAATAGTATTAATTATTGGGTGTATCACAAAGATAAATTTATTGGCTTTGTCCAAATAATATATTGGGAAAAAAGAGACATTCTTGAAATGGCACGAATATGGTTTGTAAAATCTGCGTGGGGAAACGGTTTTGCTTCAGAGATAAATAAAGCCATAGAAGAAATTACTTTTTCAAAAACAAAAGTTTTAAATATGGGTTGGCAGTGTTATGAAGATAATGCAAACTCAAAAAAAACCGCTTTGCGTAATGGATATAAGTTGGTAAAAGAAATGACAGATCCGGAAACTAGATGTAATAGACTGGTTTTTATCAAGGAAAAGATATCAAATAACCAAGTTTATTACGATATGTTACAGGAAAGTTCGCATCAGAAATAATTTGTATATATCATTTAACCCGCCAAATGGCGGGTTTTTATTGAATTATTTCCTTGAATATTTCTGCGGGGATTGTGCCACCTGTAATTTTTGAATTCATTGGGGTAAAGTCGTCATTGCCCATCCATACACCAATAATTATGTCTTTTGTTGCACCAATAAACCATGCGTCACGGTTGCCGTTGCTGGTGCCTGTTTTGCCGCCCAATACGCCGCTTGCACGCGCGCGACCACCTGTGCCACCAACTGCCACAACGTCGGCCAGCAGGTGTGACATATATTCAACTGTTTGTGGTTGCAGCACTTGAATGGGTTCAGATGGATTGCGTTCGTATATAATGTTGCCGTGGGTATCTGTAATCTTGGTTATTGAATATGGGCGTACAGAATACCCATTGTTCCAAATAACTGCATAAATGTTTGTCAGGTCAAGCAGACTCATTTCCGATGCACCAAGTACTGTTGAATATTCGCGGCGCAGTTTTGTGCCAACACCCAATCGGCCTGCCATATTTAATACGGAATCTATACCGTATTCTTTGGTCAGTTTAAGTGGTACAGAATTTACGCTTTTTGCAAACGCAGTGGATAATGTAATGTCGCCATAATATTTTTCGTTATAGTTCTTTGGGTTGTAATCACCAACTGCAAATGGGGAATCGTTTACATATGAATCAGGCGTCATACCATTTTCCAATGCTACCAAATATACCACGGGTTTAAAACTGCTGCCGGGTTGGCGTGGGGATGTTGCACGATTAAATTGACTGGACTGATAATCACGACCGCCAGACATTGCACGCAATGCACCATCTGGGGTCATCGCAATAACTGCACCTTGGTATGTGCCGACTTTGTTTGATATTGTTGTGGCAACTTTGCTTTGCAGTCCCATATCTAGTGTTGTATGAACATACATATCTGAATCAAATTCGCCAATTCTGGAACGCAGTTCGTCCATTACAAAATCTGTCCAGTAACGGTATAGATTTGTATCTGGTGCAACGGTCGCAGGATGCAGGTTTTGTGCCGCAATACGTGCTTGATTTATTGTGATGTATCCTTGACGTACCATTTCTGTCAGGACAACGCGTGCACGCTCGATGTTTTTTTCTGGATTGCGTAATGGGCTGTATGTTGTTGGTGCTTTTAGCATAGCGGCAATTTGTGCTGCTTGACCAATGGATAACTTACGTGCAGGTATTTGAAACAATATGCGTGATGCAGCGTCAATCCCACGCATACCACCAACTAATGATACGCGATTCATATATAAGTCCAGTACCTGATTTTTTGTGAATCTGTTTTCCAGCCAGTATGACAGAATCAGTTCTTGGACCTTGCGCGAAATCTTTTTTTCGCGTGACAAGAAAATGTTCTTGGCTGTTTGTTGCGTGATTGTTGAACCGCCTGCTGCAATTCGACCAGATGCCAGATTTGAAAATATTGCACGTGTTATGCCACGCAGGTCAATTGGACCGTGTTTGAAAAATCTTTTGTCTTCGATTGCGATTATCGCCTGCCAAACATGTGGGGGCAGGGTGTCAACAGATACAGGTGTCCCCATAATGCGATTCGCACTGCGGATTTCACTGCCAGAATTGTCCAAGAATGTAACAGATGCAGGTCTGGTTTCATGCAATATCGCATCCAGTGATGGCATACGCAGATATATAATCGAAACATATACACCAATCGCAACGCCGCATAATAACATTGCGTTGAATAGATAAGCAAATAATCGCCATTTCCAAGTTTTTGACGTTCTTTCCGGTTCGCGATATCTGGTGTTTTTTTTCTGCATGTATGTATTTTATCATAAATGCCTTGCGTTTTTTAGCAGAATTTATAAACATATATGCAGAGAAATAAAGGAAAAAAATCATGAAAAAAATATTATTTGTCTTGGGTGTTTTGATGGTTGTAAGTCCTGTTATGGCTGATTACTGTGATGAAAATACATGCGATAATTATGTTGGATTCAGAATTCATAAAAATGAAAATATTGCCTTTGAATATAATTTGGAATATGGTGGCACAACAACGTTGCGTCGTGATAATTTTGGTTTGGGTGCGGTTGTTGGTAATCGTCTTAGCGATTATGCCAAGGTTGAATTTGAAACGTCTTATACAGGTGGGGAATCGCAACGTGGTGTGACTAATTTTGACTATGACGTATGGGCGAATATGTTTAATTTATATTTGTTCAATGAATATTCTGGTGCGATATCGCCATATGTAGGTGTGGGGATTGGTATGGCTGGCATTTGGGCAGATGTTGATTCTGATATATATCACAAGGTAGATATGTCGTTTGATTTTTCTTATCAAGCGATGTTTGGTGTAAACTTTGCATTGAATAATCGTGTTGATGTAAATCTGGGGTTAAAGTATCAGTATTACGGTGCGGTAGAGCATGGAAATAAGTTTGCAACCACAGATGTCAGCGGCACAGAGTTTTACTTTGGTGCGGTATATAAATTTGGACTGAAATAAAAAAATCCCCGATTGGGGATTTTTTTAAACGACTTCGGTAACTGCACGCAATGAGCCATCGCGTGATAATTGAACAACACGAATTTTCTTTTTCATTTCTGCAATTAAATCTGTGCGGTCATATGCAGGCTGAGTGTGCAAGATTCTGTCTGCGAATGCAGCGTATGCAGCCTCGGAATTTTCGGCGTGAATTGTTGTATAAAAGTGGTCGTGGCCAGTCCCCAACATTTCCCACAGTACAGATGCATTGTCTGTTGAAATTTCACCGCCGATAATTACGTCTGGGGTCATACGCACAACCAAGTCCAGCAGACGTGCATAGTTAAAATCATTTGTTTGTTCTGTTCGTGATAAAACAAAGTGTACCCGATTCGCCTGAGGAACGCGAATTTCACGTGCGTCTTCGACGGTTATAACGCGACTGTTTTTGTTAATCAGTGTCAGCATGTGATTTAAAAACGTTGTTTTACCAGTTGATGTTGCACCGCTGATTAAGATAGGGCTGCCATCATTTATTGCAGACATCAGTCTGTCGTATGGATCGTCTGGGCGAACGTTTTCGCGCGGTTTTATGTTTAATAATTTCTGACCGCGACGCAGGTGATAGTTTTCAAAACTGGTATCGTGTGCACCACTGCCACGAATGTTCAGTGCGACACCCCCTGTGATATCGCGTTCATCATATTGGACATTTGGGCCTGCGATTGCAGTAAAGCGGTGATTGCCCGGCAGTGTTGCGTATACTACAGGCATCCCATGAATTGGATCAAATGGGCGTTCATAGATATTTGCCACAGTATGAATAAGGTCGACCAGGTATTGTTTGCTAAGCTCTTCAGACTGATAAGAAACCCATGGAACGCGTGCACCATGCAGACGCATCCATACTTCGCCGGCATGATTTATTGCTATTTCTTCTACGAACGACGGTTTGTAGAATTCTTCCAGTGGTTTTAATAAAGATTCCAGAACAATATTTGACATCATTGTTATTTTATCATAAATCGTGACTTGAATCAAAACTGTTTATTTGATAAAATTGTAAAAAAGATAAGAGAGAACAAAACATGAAAAAATCATTTTTATTTGCAATCTTGGGTGCGCTGGTGTTGGCTGGCTGTACGAATGGTGGCGATATGCCATATAATGAAACAGATTTTGCACAGGGTGGACCTGATGCACCACTGTATAATGAACGTACCAGTGGATTTATGCAGGCGGAAAATCAGTATTCAAATATCGATTCGTTTAAGCCTAAAACTGCGGCTGAAAAAGAACAGACGAATAATCGTTGGGAAACTGCCAGAAAGGAAACGCGTTGGCAAGAGTATAAGGGTGCGATGGTCCGCGTTGAAATCTTGCTGGGTGGAACAGATTTGCGTGAAATGCGTTTGCGTATGATGCAAAATGCAGATGGTATGGATATTGATGGTGATATTCGTTCTGTGTTGGCTAATGTTGCAGACTATGAAATGAAACGCGTGTGTGGCCGTAATGCGGACAGTATCGTTATGGTTTATGACAAACCGTCATTTGACGTAATGCGTCCAACGCCTTACTTTGATTATAGAATAGAGGCCGAAGGTGTTGCAATGCGTGAATACGGTTTTAGATGTGTTTATAATAAATAAAAAACAAATAAAAAGGGGTAAGTTATGAAAAAGATGTCGTCTGTTATGGGGATTTTGGCAATGTTGGGATTGGCAGGTTGTGGTCAGCAGACTGCAAAAAATGGCGATATGGTTGTAATTGACTTTGCTGGTTTCTTGGATGGTACACAGTTTCCTGGTGGTACAGCCAGTGGTTATAAATTAAAATTAGGCAGCAATACATTTGTTCCTGGTTTTGAAGAACAGTTGGTTGGTATGGCACAGGGTGAAGAACGTGATATCAACATCACTTTCCCAGAACCATATGTCGAAGGTTTGGCAGGCAAGTCCGTTGTGTTCAAAGTAAAACTGGTTGATATTTTGTAAAAAATACCCCGAATGGGGTATTATTTTTTTGTCTTTTTACTTTTTGCAGGTGCAGACAATAGTTGCATCTGCATTTTTAATATTATGTCTTCTTTGGTTTTTATTTGTTGTAACAATCGGTCGTTTTCTTCACGCAGTGCAATCATTTCTTGACGGCTAATTTGTGATTGCCGCACCATTTGTCTGTTGCGTTTTTTGTTTAAAAAGAATGCAAAGGTTGCACCACCAATTGCACCGATTGTCGCACTTAGTACATCAAAAAGTGTGTCTATGATTGCCATGAAAACATCATAATATATTATGGTTGTTAAATCAGCAGGATTCTTTTCGCATACCTGTTTTTGGGTCAATCCAAACCTGTTCGACTGCGATTTCCATCATTGGTAAATCAGATTTGCTGTCAGAATAAGCACGTACAACGTTTGGAATAAATTTGTGTTCTTTGGCCCATTCGTCCATTGTATAAACCTTGTTCTGTCCCCAGCATAGTGATTTATATTTCCATGGTTTGTCTTCTTCCATTTCAGAACAAAATACTGCATCAAAATTCATGTCGCGAACCAGTGGGCGTACCAGATAGTTTGCAGATGCGGAAATTAGTAATACTTTGCGGCCAGCATCACGTTCGCTTTGTACGCGTTCTTTGGCCCAACCGAATCGGTTGCGTTTATGTTGTTTGATAAAACCAGGTGCCAGTTTTTTTACCATCTTTTTTGTTAAAAAGCAGCGTGAAACCTGACGCCACCAGATGCCGGCAGGATTTAAAAATTTGCATAATAATCCGAATGCAATCACAGGTATAAAGAACCAAGGACGTACCGAATGACGAAAGCAGTATTTTGCAAATTCAATATTTGAATCAAATGCAGACAGCGTTCCGTCAAAGTCAAATAAAACAACATCTGTTTTTTGCAGCATAAATAAAATCCTTTTTATTTTTTGTGATGTGGGTTTTCTGTCAGATTATATGGGAACAAATTTGTACCTGCAAGAAAAAACGGTGTAAATATTTCTGTAGACTGGGAATCCAAGGTCAGGAATTTATATCGCGAATTTAGGGTCTGTCCCGATGCCCGTTTCTGGTTTGTCTACGCATTTTTTCTTTGTTTTATTCCATACGTATTTTGATGCACTTTTGTTGCAAGTTTGCAGTTCTTTTTTCTCTTTTTTATTTAAATCGCCGACTTCTTTGTCTGTTAGTGTTGTACATATATGTAATTCGCGGTTAAATACTAAACTTTTTTTCCAGGTTGCATGATCTGTGTCACATGTACATGTTTTGTTATCGGCGTCCCATTTGCCAAGTCCACCTTTTTCACACAGATCTGATTTTTCGGCATCTGTTAATTCTTTTTCTTCTTTATCTTCGTCGTCTTTGTCTTTATCACCGATGTGATTCATTGCCAAGTCAATAACCGCAGAACCAACTGCACCAACGCCCAGTGCGGTTGCACCGTCTTTGATGCCCTTGGCAGATTCTTCTTGTTGTGCTTTCCATTTTTGTGCGTCTTCACCGGTTGGGTCTTGTAATGCACGTGCAAGTGATGTGAACATACTGCCGCGTTTACCGATGCTTTCATCATCGTGCAGACCGGCGGTTGCACTGTTCAGAATTTCTTCGGATTCGATGCCAGGTGCAATGTCCAGTGCGGTTTTGCGTGCCTTTAAGTCGTTTGCCAGATTGACGTATTCTGCATACAGGTTGATAAGTTCGTTGCCACCGCCAACCTCTGCATTCTTGGTGCCGCCTGGGACGCGTTTGCTGCCGTATTGGCAATAAAATGTTGAAAGATAAGCACGCATTTGATCTTCGGCTTCTTGGTCTGCCTTTTGTTCAGACATACTGGACGCCAGTTCCATTGCACCCATACCTGTTGTCATCATTGTTGTTGCACCCAACAGTTTGTTTTCAGCGGAATGTTCTGCCTCTTTGGCGGCATCATATTTTTCCTGGGCGGCCTCTATTCTGGCTGCTTTTTCTTCGGTACTCAGTTCTTTTGTTTCGATTTTTTTTGCGTCAACATTGGTGTATTCACTTATAACTTTGTCGACGATTGCCTGCAAATCTTTTAATTCTGATTTTGTTGCACCCTTTGTTTTGGCATCTGCTATAATTTTTTCTGCCGCTGTTTTGTATATTGCATAGGCTTCGGCCGCGGTCGTTGCAGCATCAAAATCAGCTGCACTAAAATCAGCTGCGAATGTAGGCAGTGACAAAACAATTAGTAAAGATGTTAATGCAATTTTTTTCATTCTTTGTTTGTTTCAGCTATTTTTTCTAAGGCCTTTGTTAGGTCGTCCTTAAGTGCCTCTAGATCTTGTTTTGCTGTTGTGGTGGCATCTGTTTCTTCGACGCAGGTGCCAGATGGTTCGTCCAATACATATCCGCTGTTGCAGTTGCATTTATCTAGTGTGTCGTTCCATTCGCCATGGCCAT
>JBKSMR010000035.1:0-6781 GCA_046881895.1 Alphaproteobacteria bacterium | reverse complement strand
TGGTGCAGGAATGACAAAAGGGGTGCAGGAATGACAAAGAAGAAAGCAGGAATGACAAAAGGGGTGTAGGAATGACAAAAGCGGGTGGGAATGACAAGAGAGGGGGCGGGAATGATGTGGAATAAATCCCACCACACACATGCGGGCAGGTATACAATCAGTTTTTTATTGTATAAAAAATCTGGTCGGAGTAGCGGGGTTCGAACCCACGACCTCTACGTCCCGAACGTAGCGCTCTACCAGGCTGAGCTATACTCCGATAAATGTGCGGAAATTATGCGACCATTTCAGATAAATTGCAATACTTTTTTCTGTAAATTTTTACTTGTATTTTTCCCGATTTGCACCATATTTATTATTGCAGAAAATGAAAGGATAAAACAATGTTTTTAAAGCGTTTCTTGGCAAAAGAAAAATTTGATAATTATGATGATTATATTCAAAACGCTGTTGTAAATGTGCCAGAAAACTTTAACTTTGCGTATGATGTATTGGATGTTATGGCAAATGAAACACCAGACAAGGTTGCAGTTTTATGGGTAAACGATAGTGGCGACAAGAAATCAATCACTTTTAAAATGCTGTCCGAAATGTCGGGACGCGTGGCGAACTTTCTGGCGGCACGTGGTGTTAAACAGGGCGATACTGTATTGTTATTTATGCGTCGACGTTGGGAATATTGGGTCGTTATGATGGCAATGCATAAATTGGGGGCGATTCCAATTCCATCAACTAATCAGTTAAAGTCAGAAGATATTAAATTCCGTATCAAGACCGCAGATGTAAAAACAATCATCGCGTTTGATGATGGGGCTGTTGTAAATGAAATTAAAACTGCAATTGGCGACAATGATTCTGTGCAATTGATTGATTGTGCAGAAATTGCAGATGCGTGTGAAAAATATCCTGCGAAATTTGACCGTGTGATGAACGAAAATACAGATACAATGGTCGTATATTTCACCAGTGGTACAACAGATATGCCAAAAATGGTGGCACATAACTTTATGTATCCGCTGGGGCATATAAATACAGCTGTGTTTTGGCAAAGACTGACAGATGGCGATATTCACTTTACATTGTCAGAATCTGGATGGGCAAAGTGTTCGTGGGGTAAAATGTACGGACAATGGTTGGCAGGTGCGACTGTGTTCGTGTTTGATTTTTCGAATATCTTTACAGCACATGATTTATTAGGTGCAATCGCAGATAACAAAATTACTTCGTTCTGTGCACCGCCAACTGCGTATAAGATGATGATAAATACCAATATGGATAAATTTGATTTGTCATCGCTGGTCAAGGCCGATGTCGCAGGCGAAGCGTTAAATCCAGAAGTCTATGAAAAGTTCTTGGAAAAAACAGGTATAAAACTGCGCGAAGGATTCGGGCAAACTGAAACAACTGTGTTGCTGTTCAATAATGAATGGATTGAACCAAAACCAGGGTCGATGGGTAAGCCTGCCGCAGGTTGGAATATTCAATTGCTGGATGAACGCGGCCGTCAGATTACAGATGTAAATACTGTGGGTGAAATATGCGTCTGTGTCAAAGATTCAAAACCGTTGGGTCTGTTCCAAGGATATCATAAAAACGAAAAGCAGACCGCATCTGTATATCGTGATGGTTTCTATCATACTGGCGATATGGCGTATCTGGATGCAGATGGTTACTTTTGGTTCGTCGGACGTAATGATGACTTGATTAAAACAAGCGGTTATCGCGTCAGTCCGTTCGAAGTCGAATCTGTATTGCTGGAACATCCGGCTGTGCGTGAAGTTGCCGTAACCGGTGTGCCAGATAATGCACGTGGTCAGGCTGTCAAGGCGACAATTGTTTTGAATAAATATTTCCAGGCAAATGACGTTCTGGTGCGACAGTTGCAAGACTATGTGAAAACAAATACTGCACACTATAAAAGTCCACGCGTCATTGAATTTGTTGATACACTGCCAATGACAATCAGTGGTAAAATTCGTCGTGCGTTAATTCGTACGCTGGATAGTGCCAAAGAAACAATTGTCGACCCAATTAAAAATACAATTGGTCTGGGCAAAGAAGATGAAGAAAAATAAAGCAACCGCTCTCTAAGTAGAGCGGTTTTGTTATATTGCAAATTTAGTTTTTATTTGTAATAATCTGTGTCATGGTGAAGTGTAGAAAGTCTTTTCCGCGATACGTTTTGGGTTATATATTGTTTGCACCGATTATAGTTGCGGTGATTGTCTTTTTATATGTGTTCTGTATTCAATCAACAGTCAAAGTATCAACAGTATTTGATGTGGTGCGTGGCGATTCTGTAACAGGTGTCGCGAATCGTTTGGCTGCAAATCATTTGATAGATTCCAAAGATTTATTTATCGCGTCTGTGCGTTTTCATGGTGGAAAAATTCAAAGTGGGCAATATGAAATCCCACGTGGGGCCAGTCTGTGGCGTATTACAAAAATGTTGGTGTCTGGCGATGTCGCAACAACAACTGTCGTCGTGCCCGAAGGACTGACTGTTAAGCAAATAAAAAATATGTTATTACAAAATTCAGAACTGCGGGGTGCTGTGGAATGTAGTGATAATAAAAAGCGACCTGTATGCAATCTGAAAGATGGTCAGATTTTCCCTGATACATATCGTGTGGCACGTGGAACGAATCGGTTGGCAGTGCTGGAACTGATGCGTAAAAAAATGGTAGATGTAAATCACCATATAAAAAAGGCATATCGCGTGTTACCAAAACCGTTAAAGAACTGGGATGAAGTTTTAATATTGGCATCTATTGTGCAAAAAGAAACACCAATTGCACGCGAAATGCCAATTGTTGCCAGCGTATATTTAAACAGGTTGAACAAGGGGATGCGATTGCAGGCTGATCCGACTGTGGTTTATGCGTTGACAGATGCGCTGGGCGATATGCAGGGTGCACCATTATTAAGTGGACATTTAAAAATAAACAGTCCTTATAATACATATCGCAATGCAGGGTTGCCGCCAACACCAATTGCAAATGTTGGGCAAAATGCGATTCGTGCTGTATTGCGGCCTGCGGAAACAAATTTCTTGTTCTTTGTTGCAGACGGGCAGGGCGGACACAGGTTTTCTGTTGACTATGCCCAGCACCAGAAAAATCATAGTGAATGGCGTGAAATAAAAAAATCTAAGAATAAAAATTAGCAGGTTTTGTATATGACTGAATATGCGAAAAGTTTTGAAATTATAAAGTCAGATAGTGATGCACAACAACTAGAAACCTTGTCCGGGCACTTAACAATGGTGCATCAGCAAAAAACACTGACAGGCGATATTGTTGTAAAAAATCTGAGCCCGAAAACAAAGTATATGGATATTAACAAAGAAGACACACCGCAACGTTGGTTGGATTCGCAGAAAAATGCAAAAAAAATAGCTGATGAAATCAGGGCTAAAAATAATCCTGCATATTTCGTGCCAAAGACTTTTATCGCACATGGCAAGGTTCGTGAACAATTCGCAAGTGGTAAGCGTTGGTGCGATGTATTTAAAACTTTGTCGCCCCAGGATAAAGAGTGGGCATGCAAGGCAGTTGCAGAACTGATAAATGATATGTCCGAATTGCGTCCTGTAAAGTATAACAAGCATGGACGTAATCTGCCAAGAATTGCAATCAGGGGACCAGAAAATTTGGCAGAAATGCTGCAAAAATGTGATGATAAGTATATATCCAAGGAAAATAAAAAATTAATTCAAGATATTTATGAATATTTAATGAATGTGCCAGAAAATAAAATGATGGTATTTAGTCATAACGATTTGAATGGTGGTAATATCATTATTGATTTAGAAAAAAGACAGTTGGCTGTTATCGACTTTGAAATGGCAGGGTATAGTTCTGCGTTTGAAATAATGTATTCGGGAATGTTTGATTCTCCTAGGGTTTGGCAACATATAAATCACTTGCCACGAAGCAATAATGCAAAGTTGTCTTGGAATTTTGTGCCAGAACATGGTGAGTTGTATAAATTTATACGATGGGGGTGGGCTAACTTTGTCCGAGATGGTATGAGCCTTGAGAGCATGAGTGACACAATAAAAAAGAATTGTGATAAAGTAAGATTCGTTTTTGCACAGGCCAAGGCAAGGTCGAAAATGTCGACAAAGAAAGAAAAGATGCCTTTGGTTCTAATGTCGCACTATGAAAAAGATGATTAAGTGATGCTGATAAAATAAAAAAATTAAAAATAAATGTTATAAAGTCGTCAGCTTGTAATTTCTGTTATTATAAAAATCATATATAGAAATATTCGCTGTGCCTTGGTGAGTGTGGGGAATATGTTTCTATGTTCGATTCGATAACTGGTCGAAGCATAACATATTTTGAACGTAAAATCAAAAATCTTTGTTCTTGCAGCTTGGTTTTGGCTTGCTACAATCGTATCAACTGGACAGGTAAAACTGTTTGGTTAAACCCTTTAATCTTTCGAATTGTTGTACACCCAAAGGTTTCCTTCTTTGGGTGTTTTTGTTTAGGCTTAGGTTCCTGTTCATATCTGATTTTTTATTTTCTATGCTTTTTAGTGCGAAAGGAGAGAAAATATGAAAAAGATTTTATTTGTTTCAAGTGCGCTGGTGGCGGTGTCGGGTGTGGCAAGTGCAGCAAATGTAATAAATGGTAATCCGTTTTATAGTCCAGCCAAAGGGCGGTTCTATAATATTCTGACACCAATTAAATTGGATACCAAGTTCGAGCAGTTTTATATGTCTGATGAATTTGGGTATGGGTTAACAGATAATTTGTCGGTTATGGTTGCGACAATGGGATCTTATGATGCGTCTGATAACCCTCAGTTTGGTAAGTGGGCATGGAATAATTTGGAATTTGGGCTGGATTGGTCTGTTTCTAATAATCCAAACAGTATGGCTGATATTTATGCCAGTGTTAAACAAATTTATGACACGCGTCAGCATTTGGAAACAGTTGCTTATAATTGGACATTGGGAACGCGTATTGGCCGTATGGGGACTGATTGGACGCTGGCAGGTGTTGTTGAATTGGACTATCTTAATGATGATGTTTCGGATTATGACTATGATACATGGGCGATGACAGTTGGGGTTATGGGGCAAAAGTTATTAAATACGAATTGGAATCTGGTCGCATCGTTGAACTTTAACTTTGATTTGTATAAAGAGTACTATGATGGCGAAGAACTGGTTCTGGAATTTGGTGTGAACTATAATGTTTCTAGAACTAAATATCTGGGGTTGTATGTGTCAAAAGATGTCGTGCGTGATTTTGATGATGCACCAGTAAACTTTAAAATTCAATTTGGTGCAGATTTTTGATTTTTTTATCCGCCATACTGGCGGATTTTTCTTGTTTGTACAGACACAAATTTTGTCATTCTTGTCAAAACTTTAAATTCCTACTTTTTCGGGGTTTTTAGGCGAAAAAGTTATTATTTTTTCCCATATTTTCCTTGACAATCAGGGGGGGTAAGGTTATAGTATATTCGCTTTCTGTGTAAATAAGGAAAGCAAGAAACACATGAAACCGCTTGCTGTTTTCAGGGTTATAATCCGGCGTTAAGTCGTTGAAATAAGTCTGATAAGCGGGTTTTGTGCAGACTAAAAACAGGTAGAAAAAAGAAAGAGAATTTTGAATGCCAACAGTAAACCAACTGATTCGGAAACCTCGTAAAAAGGTTGTTGTAAAAAGTACAGCACCTGACATGATGGAAAACCCACAGAAACGTGGTGTTTGCACACGTGTTTATACGACAACACCGAAAAAACCTAACTCGGCGCAGCGTAAGGTTGCCCGTGTAAAACTGGCAAACGGCCGCGAAGTAACAGCTTATATCCCTGGCGAAGGTCACAACTTGCAGGAACATAGTGTTGTTATGATTCGTGGTGGTCGTGTAAAGGACTTGCCTGGTGTAAAGTATCATGTAATCCGCGGTGTATTGGATACCAAGGGTGTTGATGCAAGAAAACAAGGTCGTTCTTTGTATGGTGCCAAAACAAAGAAATAATTAAACTAACCACACATATGTAATGTATGTGAGTAATCTGTGAATAACAGATGAAGCGATAAAAGGAAAAAAATATGTCAAGACGTAAAGCTGCAACAAAACGTGAAATCTTGCCAGATTCCAAATATAATAATCTGGTTGTTGCAAAATGTATAAATGTTGTTATGTGGGATGGTAAAAAAGAAGTTGCCGAAAACATCGTTTATGGTGCAATGGAAAAATTGAAAAATATTGCAAAAGACGGTGATGAATTGACAACTTTCTTGGAAGCGGTTGATGCATTGAAACCATCTGTTGAAGTAAAAGGTCGCCGTGTCGGTGGTGCAACATATCAGGTCCCAGTAGAAGTTAGACCTGCACGTCAGCAGACAATGGCATTGCGTTGGTTGGTTATGTTCGCACGTAAACGTGGTGAACGTACAATGACAGAACGCTTGTTCGGTGAATTGCGCGATGCATTAAATGGCCAAGGTGGCGCATTTAAAAAGAAAATTGACACACATAAAATGGCAGAAGCGAACAAAGCGTTTGCTCACTTCCGCTGGTAATAAATACAAAAGCAAAGGAAAGACACTATGTCAGTCGGAAAAACCGCACCTTTACATATGTACCGCAATATTGGGATTATGGCCCACATTGACGCGGGTAAAACAACAACATCAGAACGTATTTTGTTCTATACCGGAAGGACTTATAAAATCGGTGAAGTGCACGATGGTGGCGCAACCATGGACTGGATGGAACAGGAACAAGAACGTGGTATTACAATTACATCTGC
>JBKSMR010000034.1:0-1898 GCA_046881895.1 Alphaproteobacteria bacterium | reverse complement strand
TCTGCTGCGAATAATCATCTTAGCAGTACGTTTATTGCTACGGGTACGATATCCCTTGGCTGGAATACCTGTACGTGATACCGGTTCGTGGCCCTTAGAGTGACCATTACCACCACCCATTGGGTGATCTACTGGGTTCATTGCCATACCGCGAACTGATGGACGGATACCCAACCAACGTGCACGACCAGCTTTACCCAAGTTGACATTGCGTTGATCTGGATTAGATACGCTGCCAACTGTTGCCAAACATTCGGAATGAACCTTGCGCAACTCACCGCTGTTCATTTTAATCTGAGCATAAACGCCGTCTTTACCCATCAACTGAGCATAGCAACCAGCACTGCGTGCCAATTGACCACCAGCACCTGGTTTCAATTCAACGTTATGTACAATTGTACCGATTGGCATATTTTTCAATGGCATTGTGTTACCTGGTTTAATATCTGCATGTGCAGCCGAGATAACAACATCACCCGCTTTTAAATCGCGTGGTGCCAAGATATAAGCACGTTCACCGTCTGTATATTCAATCAAAGCAATAAATGCAGTACGGTTTGGATCATATTCCAAGCGAACAACTGTTGCTGGAACATCTAATTTTTTACGTTTAAAGTCAATTAAACGATATTTACGTTTGTGACCGCCACCCTGATGTGGAACAGTTACATGACCAAAATTATTGCGTCCACCTTTGGACTTTAAACCAACAGTCAATGCCTTTTCTGGGGCACCACGGTGCAGTTCACTGCGGTCAACCTGTGTCAAACCACGTGTACCTGGTGTTGTTGGCTTATAATGTTTCAATGCCATTTTTTTCTTACCTTTGTTTATAACCTTGGCACTAGCATCCATTTGTTTTGGGTTCTCTGCCAAGGCCGTTTATTATACTATATATTTGCGGACAAATCCAGTTTTGCATCTGCCGGCAAAGATACATATGCTTTTTTAACAGTGCGTTGTGTACCTGTACCACGACCACGGAAAGTTTTTACCTTACCTTTTACAACAACAATGTTTACCTTGGTTGGTTTAACATTGAAGATTGCTTCGACGGCACGTGCGACATCTTCTTTGGTTGCATTTGCTGCAACTTCGAATGCGACACTGTTGCTTTCAGACAGTTTTGCTGCCTTTTCCGAGATTATCGGACGACGCAGTATATCATAAATACCAGCAGTCGCCACAACTTTTTTCTCTGCACTAACTTTTTTTTCTGCCATTTTGTTTACCTTCAATTCTTATCTATTATGCCAATCTTGCTTCGACTGCTTTTACTGCATCGGCTGTCAAGACCAACTTTTCATGTTTCAGAATATCCAAAACGTTCAAGCCAATTGTTGGCAATACATCAATATTTGCGATGTTTGCTGCTGATTTCTTGAAGTTTTCATCTAATTCTGTTGCACCTACGAACAATGCAGATGCGATATCCAATTTTTTCAATTGTTTTGCAAATGCGTTTGTTTTTGCAGAAGCCAATTTTTCAGAATCAATGATAACCAAGCTGCCATCTTGTGCTTTGGAAGACAAAGCCATCTTCAAACCCAAGCTACGGATTTTCTTTGGCAAGTCAATAGAGTGGTCGCGAACGACTGGTCCATGAACTACGCCACCGCCACGCATGTGAACATTGTATCTTTCACCCTGACGTGCGTTACCTGTTTTCTTTTGTTTGAATGCTTTTTTACCACTACCAGCAACATCAGATACAGTTTTTACTGCATGTGTGCCCGCACGTTGTTTTGCACGTTGCCATGTGACAACACGATGCAAAATGTCTGCACGTGGTTCTAACCCAAAGATGCTGTCAGTCAATTCAACAGAACCGACTTTTTTGCCATCAAAATTTATAATATCTAATTGCATTTTATTTACCTCGCTCTTGCTGTCGTTTA
>JBKSMR010000033.1:0-21437 GCA_046881895.1 Alphaproteobacteria bacterium | reverse complement strand
GCGTTATATACTGCAACGTTTGGTAAAAACGGTACAATGACCGCGCGCCTAAAAGAAATGAAGAATATGGACAACAATGCGCGTGCGGCATTAAATCTGGAAAATCAGACATTGCGTGAATTGTTTAAAACGCGCCAGGCGGAAATTGAAAATGCGGTATTGATGGCGGGCTTAAAAAAGCAGAAGTTAGATGTTTCCTTAAATGCGGCGCCTGAAAACCGTGGTACATTGCATCCAATGACGCAAAGCTTGATTGAAATTTCAGAAATTTTACAATCCTTTGGATATACGCCTCACACCGGCCCAGAAATCGAAGATGATTGGCATAACTTTACCGCATTGAATACACCAATGCACCACCCTGCCCGTGATATGCAAGACAGTTTCTTTCTTGAAAATGGTAATGTTTTGCGTACCCAGACATCTGCGATTCAAATTCGTGCGATGGAATCGGATGGCGTTCCAATTAAAATGTTTGGAATTGGTTCTACTTACCGCAAAGAATGGGACGCAACACATGGTCCAATGTTTGGTCAAATCGAAGGACTTTATATAGATAAAAATGTTACAATGTCAGAATTATTAGCAGATGTTCGTGCATTCTTGTCGAAATTCTTTGGTCTGGACAATGTAGAATTACGTATTCGTCCATCTTACTTCCCATTTACAGACCCAAGTATCGAAGTAGATATGAAATGGAAAAATGATAAATGGCTTGAACTGATGGGTGCTGGTATGGTTCATCCAAATGTTTTACGCAGTTGTGGTGTAAATCCAGATGAATACCAAGGTTTTGCGTTTGGATTTGGTTGGGACAGACTTGCGATGTTGAAATACAATCTGCCAGATTTGCGTGATTTGTATAATAACGATGTTCGTTGGTTAAAAAGTGCAGGATTCTAAAACGGGGGTATAATTATGAAATGGACATATGATTGGTTAAAAGAATATTTAAATACGGATGCAGATGTACAAACTGTGTCTGATACATTGACCCGTATTGGACTGGAAGTCGAAGATGTTCAATCACCAAAGTCGCCAATTGTAGCAAAAATTGTTAAGTGCGAACCACATGAAAACAGCGACCATTTGCATGTATTGCAGGTTGATGATGGGTCTGGCACCCTGCGTCAGGTTGTATGTGGTGCACCAAATGCACGTGTTGGTTTAATATCTGCATTGGCAACCCCTGGCTGTGTAATCGCGGGTCATGAAATTCAGTCTGGAAAACTGCGTGGCGTATTATCAGACGGTATGATGTGCAGTGCGTTGGAACTGGGAATTGGTGATGACCACAGTGGTATTATTGAATTACCATCAGATTCTGTAATTGGTTCTGATGTTTTAGAAACCAAAACAGTTTTTGATGCAGGTATTACACCAAACAGACCTGATTATTTGTCTGTACGTGGAATTGCACGTGATTTATCTGCAGCTGGCATTGGTAAATATATTACACCACAAGATTCAGAATTTAAGACTGTAAATGGAAATCGTCAGGTTATATTGAAAACCGATAAATGTCGTGCATATAAACTGATTGAAATACATGGCATAACCGTAAACAGCAGCGATAAAATAATTGCATCAAGACTTGCTGCAATTGGTATAAACCCAAAGAATGCACCTGTTGACGCAACGAATTATATCTGTTTTGATATGGCACAACCAATGCACTGTTTTGATGCAGATGAAATAGATGGTGATATTATTGTGCGTCAGGCAAATAACGGTGAAAAGTTTACGGACTTGTTCGGTAATGAACATGAATTACTGGATACAGATATGGTGATTGCAGACGCATCTGGTATATTGGCACTGGCAGGTGTGATTGGTGGTGCGCGTGGATCTTTTACTGAAAATACCAAGAATATAATTTTGGAATCTGCCTACTTTGATTCTGTGTCTGTTCGTAAATCAGCAAAAAGACTGGGTATATCAACAGACGCATCATACAGATATGAACGTGGTATTGACCCAACAATCACAGGCAAGGCTGCAATGAAGGCTGCACAAATAATTATGTCTGCATGCGGTGGTGAAATTGTATGTGCATTTGCTGCTGGTACAGATTCTGCATTTGATATTCAGATTAAATATACACCTGATTATTTCTTGAAAAAAACAGGTGTTGATATGGATGCAGATGTTCAGCGTGATATTTTAACAGCACTGGGACACAATGTAGATACCAAGAATCCAAAAGAATGGATTATTGTTCCGTATACATCGCGTGTTGATGTTGTTATACCAGAAACAATTGTAGCAGATTTACTGCGTATACATGGGTATGACAAGATTGCAACAGTTGCAAATCATACTGTTGGTGATATACGTCATCATGATATGCATGATATGAATATCAAGACATTGTTGGCATCACGTGGATTAAATGAATGCCGTTCATTTGGCTTTGGTAATCTGGCAATTGAACAAATGTTGTCAGACAAGGCAAATATAAAAATTGCAAACCCAATTACCGCAGATTATGACACAATGCGTAATGGTTTATTGTTTGGCTTACTGCATGCTGTATCTAATAATGAAAAGCGTGGATATGCTGATTTAAACTTGTTTGAATTAGGTACTGTATTTGATGGTGATATGCCGTGTCAACAGCATACATCTGTTTGTGTTGTTCGTACAGGTGCTACATCGCCAAAGCATTGGACACGTCGCAATCGTGATGTTGATATATATGATGTCAAGGCTGATTTAATTGCACTGATGTCCGGTCAACGCTATACCGTATCAACAGAAAACGCACCACGTTGGGCACATCCATACAGATATGGTGCATTGTATCAGGGTAAAAAGAAAATCGCAGAATTTGGTGAATTGCACCCATCGGTTGCAAAAAAACTGCGTATAAAAACAAATGTTGTTGTTGCAATTGTCGATGATATTGAAAACTTGCCTGCAAAACGCGGTGGCAAGCAACCGGTATTATCAGAATTCCAACCAATAACACGCGACTTTGCGTTTATCGTAGATTGTGATACGCCGGCTGAAAAACTGACATATGTTGCACAAAGTGCCGACAGTCGTATAACAAATGTTGTTGTATTTGATTCGTTTGAATTACCAGACAACAAAAAGTCAGTCGCATTTACAATAACAATCGAACCACGTGATAATATGTCAGATTCTGATTTACAACAATTACAATCTGCTGTTATTACGTCTGTTGAAAAAAAGTGTAACGCAACAATACGTGATAAATAAAAATGTTAAAAAAAGCCGGCAAATGCCGGTTTTTTTTATTCGTGTTTTAACAAACTTTGTACCGCCAACGGGAAATCTGGTGCGTTTGCCAGATAAGACCCAGAAACTAACATATTTGCCCCTGCGTCCCAGCATAATGGTGCTGTTTTATCATTTATGCCACCATCGACAGAAATAACAAATTTTAAACCATATTTTTTACGTGTACCGGCCAATACAGATATTTTATGTAGACATGATGGTTCAAATGCTTGCCCTGCGGCACCAGGTTGTACTGTCATAATCATAACTTCGTCAATATCACGTAAAATGGACTTTAATATAGATACCGAAGAATCAGGATTTAATGCGATTCCTACACGTTTTCCTGCTGCCTTGACAGTACGAATTGCATTTCGCAGACCAGATGTATTTGTTGAAAGTATAATTGTATCTGCACCTGCGGCGATGGCATCATTTGCCCAAACGTTTGGACTTTCTGTCATCAGGTGTACATGCAGGTGTGCGTTTGTATGTCCGCGTATTTTACGTAATTCATCTATACTACCTGCGATTTTATCGACGTAAAATCCGTCCATAATATCAACGTGTATCATAGATATTCCGCCAGATTTAAACAAAGAATATGTTTCTGGACGTGACATATCAAAACATAATGTGCTGGGTAATATTGGAACAAAACCTGTTTTTGTTTTTTGTTTTTTCTTAAAAATGCGATGTATATGATTTATTCTGTTACGCCATTTTTCACTTCGTTCTGTATATTTATTCCTGTGTTCTGCTTCTTCGGCCCATACGAATTCAGATAAAGCACGCACAGATGCGTCCAGTGGAATAACATCTGTTGTCACAGCAAACGCATTTTCAATAAAATCACGCAGTCCGTCAATTTCAGCACCACCGCCCGTCAGTACAATTCTTGTTGGTTTATATTTTGTAAAATGTGGCAGACATTGGTTTTTTATTTGTTCAATAATTTTCGCTAGCATTGGTAATATAACTTCGTTTACGTCTGCGCGTGAAAAGTCATATGCATTATCAGCCGGTGTAAAACGATCCATCTGTGATGGAATAAGTGATGATACAGCGTGTTTAATACGGTCTGCGTCTTCGACAGATAAATTAAATTTTTCCGCAATTGCGTTTGTGATATCGTGTCCTGCCAGTTTTATTTTCGTATGCCATACAGGCCCACGATCTGTCCAAATAGATGCACTGGAATATTCTGCACCAAAGTCAACAAACATAGTTGTTTGTTTCGGTTTTCTAAAAATACTATTTTGAACAAAATGCGGATCAAAGAAAGCAATAGGTTGAATATGTGCATTGTGCAAGTGTTGAAAAACTTTATCTATATCACTGTGTGAATAAAATATTGCACCGAATACAGAAATCAATTGTCTGTCGATATGTCCAATTGGCGACAGAATGTTGCGTGCATTTGGTGTGTCGTATCGCAGTGGTACAATATGCAATGGCAAGAAATTTTCAGGTGTTTTAATCTGTGATATTTGAGAACGAATATCAGATAAACTTATTTTATGTTCGCCACTCCACGCTGTGCTTTTCGCGGACATTTCAAACATCGATTCACCCAAATTCCCAGTAATATATGCAGAATCAAAGTGTCGTCCAATTTGCTTTTCCAATTCATCAACCACAGATTTTATCGCGAAAACAGCATCAAAACTGTCTACTGTAAAGAATGCGGACTTATCAAGATTTGCATTACGAACACGATGTGCCATACCACGCACACCATGTGTGCCAATATCAAGACACAAAAAAGCCGAATCTATCAAATTCATTTTTTTTATTTTACCAGTATTCGTGCAGAATCACGCATGTCTATCATTTTTATCTGTTTGCCCAGAATATTATGATTTCCATTCAATGCAACCAGTGTACCGATTGCAGCCAACGGGTTATCTTCGGGTAACATAACAACGATTCCATCTTTTGTATATATATTCCAGCGTCGATTTTCAATCCATTCCATATAATCTAAATCACCGACCAAATTGTGTGCAGCGTTTGTAATTTCAGAAATATCTTTTGGAATTGGACCGCGAAACACAACGTGTGATTCGTCGCGAACATCGGTTGGTTTGTTTACGATTGTTCCATCTGCGGATAACGGGAAAAAGTTTTCACCATCTGTCCACAGTGCCACAGCACGATATAATGTAACCTTGATTGCGATATTTCCGTTTGGCATACGGCGTACAGCACTGGTTTTAACCCCTGGTACCCCAGATATACGCGTGTTTAATATATTTAAATCGACCGAGTAAGAACGCGTATTTGGTGTCATTGTTGCGGCCGCAACGATTGCGGATAAATCTTTGTCAGATTGGTCTGCAGAGATAGATATGTTTGTGATATAGGCGTTTCTGCCCTGCCCCATTGCGGTCATAACGACACGTACAGAAAAGTATATCGCAAACACAATTGCGACAATAAAACACAACCAAAACCAAATAGATTTCTTCATGCTGATAATTATATCATAAAAAAATACATATTGCAGTTTTTATTTATCGTTTTAAAATAATGATATATAATAAAAATACTAAAAAAAAGCCGGTGTTTACCGGCTTTTTTTAATCTTTTTTCAAGAAATTTTCCAACCAATGATTATCAAAATTTAACTGTTTTACATCTTTGTTTGCCAACAGTTTCTTTTGTAAAGGTATTGTTGTTTTTACACCATCTATGACAAATTCGTCCAGTGCACGTGTGGCACGCATAATACACGCAGGTCTATTTTGTGCATGTACAACTAATTTTGCAATCATAGAATCATATGTTGGTGGAATTGTATATCCTGTATAAACAGCACTATCCACGCGTACACCCATACCACCTGATGGTGCATACAGTGTAATTGTGCCGGGATTTGGGATAAATGTTTCTGGGTCTTCTGCATTTATACGAAATTCAATTGCATGACCGTTTGGAATAACATTTGATTGTGTGTATCCAAGCTTTTCACCGGCTGCAACACGAATTTGTTCGCGAACCAAATCAACGCCATAAACCATTTCTGTTACAGGATGTTCAACCTGCAATCTGGTGTTCATTTCCAAGAAATAGAATTTACCGTCTTCGAACATAAATTCAAAAGTACCAGCATTTGTATAACCCATCTTTTTTGCAGCAGATTTACAAATTTCAATCATATCATCACGCTGTTTTTGTGACAGTGCTGCTGCAGGGCATTCTTCCATAACCTTTTGATTACGTCTTTGCAACGAGCAATCACGTTCGCCGAATATAACAACATTACCATGTTTATCACCCAAGACCTGAAATTCAATATGACGTGGATGCAGTAACAGTTTTTCCATATACAGCGTGTCATCACCGAATGCAGATTTAGATTCGTTCTTGGTCAGTTGATATGCCTCTGCCATCTCGGCTGCGTTCATCACAGGTCGCATACCACGACCACCGCCACCTGCAGATGCCTTTAACATAACAGGATAGCCAATTTGTTCCGCGACATCCAATGCGTGTTCCAATGAATTTAATTCGCCATCAGACCCAGGAACCACAGGTAAACCACATTCAATAGCAGTCTTTTTTGCATTAACCTTGTCGCCCATTTTAGTAATCATTTCTGGCGATGGTCCAACCCAAATCATACCATGTTGTTCAACCTTGTGTGCAAAGTCTGCACGTTCAGACAAGAATCCATAGCCTGGGTGAATTGCGTCTGCATTTGTAAGCAATGCCGCAGTCAATATTGCAGATTCATTCAAATAAGAATCACGTGCAGGTGCAGGTCCAATACATACAGATTCATCAGCCAATTGTACATGCATTGCGTCCCTGTCTGCGGTTGAGTATACCGCAACAGTACGAATACCCATATCACGACATGCACGAATGATACGCAGTGCAATTTCACCGCGATTGGCAATTAAAACTTTTTTTATTTGTGGCATAGTATTTATTCAATAACGATTAAAGGTTGTTCAAATTCAACCGCAGCCCCATCTGTTACCAGTATTTCTTTGACAACACCGTCTTTATCGGCCTTGATTGGATTAAATGTTTTCATTGCTTCGACCAGTGCGACTGTATCCCCTGTTTTGACCGCGCTGCCCACAGAAACAAAGGTATTTGCACCTGGTTCTGGTGCCAAGTATACAACACCAACCATTGGTGATTTCAGTGCGTTTGCATTTTGAATTTTTTGTGCACCATGTGCAGTTATTGTTTTTGCATCTGTTGCAGGTACTGTAACTGCAGCTGCAACTTGTTGTTTAGAAAGGTGAATATGTTTACGATAAACACCAAATAAAAATTGACGTTCCAAGTTCAATTCTGTAATCCCCATATCGTCCATGATTTTTGACATAGATTCAACGGTTGCACGAAAAGACATTTTTATCCCTTTTGTTTTTTCTCGTATTTACCAAATTCTACCACATTAGATTGCTTTGTCAAGGCACAGGGTCGTATCCATATCCACCACCTGGTCTGCAACGTCCGATACGTTTTATTCCCATGTATACGCCATGTAATATACCATACTTTTCTATTGCTTGTTTTGTGTATTCGCTGCATGTTGGTGTAAATCTGCATGCACACCTGCCACCAATAAATGGAGATATTGCAAATTGGTATGTTTTCACCAAATAAATAGCGATTTTTTTAAGCATTTATTTCTTGTTTACGCAGATATTGCAGTGCTTTACGCATTGCTTCGCGTCCGGATTCGCGGTCTGCATTTAGAATATCGTGTCTGATGATGAAAATATAATCCCAATCATCACGCATCATTTTTTCATTGTGTTCAATCCAATCGCGAATCAACCTTTTTGCACGATTTCTATCAACAGCATGTTTAAAAGTCTTTTTAGTCACAATCAGACCAAAACGTGCATTATCTGGGTGTTTTGCAGGTTTTGTACGAACCAGAAAAAAAGCACTGCGTGCCGTTGGGTCATTATCCCCTGCGGCAAAGTCTGAATGATTTTTAATTGTATCTCGTATCATAGTGATGCTTATAATACCATAATATCAGATAAATCAAATAAATTTGTGCGGACATCTTGATTTTTTGACCATCGTGATTTATAGTTCAAAAAAATCAAAATTTATGTGGGGTTAAATATGTATAATTGGCTGATGAAGTTTTTTTCTGCAGACATGGCGATTGACCTTGGGACTGCAAACACATTGATTTATGTCAAGGGACGTGGGATTGTATTAAACGAACCTTCTGTTGTTGCGGTATCTGAAAACCGCCTGATTGGTCGCAAGGAAATCTTGGCCGTCGGGACCGAGGCAAAACAAATGTTCGGTCGTACACCTGGAACAATTTCTGCGGTACGTCCATTGCGTGACGGTGTTATTGCAGACTTTGAAGTTGCCGAAGAAATGATTAAATACTTTATTCGCAAGGTTCATCATCGCAGTCCATTGGCGGCACCACTGATTATTATTTGCGTACCATCATGTGCAACACAGGTGGAACGTCGTGCTATCCAAGAAGCGGCTGATGCTGCTGGTGCACGCAAGGTTTATATTGTTGAAGAATCAACTGCTGCTGCGATTGGTGCAGGTCTGCCTGTTGAAAAGCCAATTGGTTCAATGGTATTAGATATTGGTGGCGGCACGACAGAGGTTGCAGTTATGTCACTGGGCGGCATTGTTTATTCAAATGCTGTTCGTACTGCTGGCGACCAGATGGATATTGATATTATTGACTTTGTACGCAAATCCAAGAATTTATTGATTGGTGAAAACACAGCCGAAGAAATCAAGAAAAAAATTGGTAACGCAATCGCACCAAAAGATAAAGATAAAGAGCTGACCATGAAGATAAAAGGTCGTGATTTGATGTCTGGTACCCCACGCGAAGCGGTTGTTACAGAATCACAAATTGCATCTGCATTGGCACAAACTGTATCCAAGATTGTAAATACAGTACACCAGGCATTGGAATTGACACCACCAGAATTATCTGCGGACATTGCTGATTTTGGTATTGCGATGACAGGTGGCGGTTCATTATTGCGTGGTTTGGATACTGCAATCCGTATGGCCACAGGCTTGCCAGTGTTCTTGGTTGATAATCCATTGGCATGCGTCGCATGTGGCAGTGGTAAAATGTTATCTAATCTGGACAAGAACAAACACGTTCTGCAAACAATGTATTAAAAAAAGACCGGCATTTGCCGGTTTTTTTAATGTTTTCCTACGAACATTTCATCGCCCCATGCACCAACAGTTTGACCACCAATTGTGCATTTTATGTCTTCGAATCCATCTTCTAATTGGTTCTTTTTAACTACGCTGCTGGTAATCAGGCCGCCTGCGGTACCCAACACAACACCGGCAACAGAATCAGACAACAATCGTGATGTATTAAATTTACCTTCGGCATCTTTCCATACATTGCGTTCTGCACTGATAAACCCAAACCCCATCAGTTTTGTATGCGTGTCGTTTAATTTTTTTCTATCTTTATCAGATATATATTCATCTTTTGTAGAAAACCAAATAACAACAGCACGATCATCTGGGTTTTCTTCTTCGGACGCGTTTGCTTCACCTGCAATATATGATTCTATATGTATTTGATTATTTATTTGTTGTATTATCGGTTTTATGCTGTTTATACGGTCAGCTGCTAGCTCATAATTGTACTCATAACCTGCAGATTGACTGGCTGTTCCAATAAGTGCGACAATCAAATCTTCTTTTTTCCTATCTTTAAGATATGTCGTTAATGCATTTTTTATTTCATCTGTACAGTTTTTATTATTTATGGTTGGTATTTGGTCTGAATTGTTATCAAAAAAGACCTTTAAATAAACACCCTCTTTTTGCCATTCAAAACACTTGTCTGCTTTTTTATTTGCATTATCAGCAAATGCTGAATTTGCCATAAAAAACATACCACAAAGAACTATAAATAATTTTTTCATATTCTCTACCCCATTATAAGGATACTATTTCAACATATATTTTAACACAAAATTATATTTAAACCAAATATATTTATCAGCATTACAGTAATAAATTTTTCTTGGTACATTTGATAGGTTTGACAACATAATCCCAGAATAAAAAAGAAAGTAAAAACCGGCTTTTGCCGGCTTTTTTAGTCTGTAGTTTTTGCAATACACTTCTTCTCAGAAATCTCAAACCCACTTTCACATTTTATAACAATGCAATCACCATACGTGTTTGTTTGTACGTTGTATTCTTGGTATGCAGTTGCTGCGTGTGGGATTTCGCAATCTTTTGTATGCAGGACGCATATGTTGTCATCTATGTCATGAACATAATTGTTTGCACATTCATCTATTTTGCAACCGCCATAAGTTTTACCATTCCACGTTTTGGTACCTTTTTTTGCGTTCAGTGTTTCTAATTCAGGTTCCGAACATTCTATGGTACTTTCAACACATTCGTTTCCTTGTACGTCATAATATTCTTCACAAGATTCCAGTATGCATTTACCCCAAGTATCGCCTTCTAATTTGCGTGTTGCTTTTTCTGCGTGTGGGATTTCAGCTGTACAATCGGTTGTCTCTGCGAATGTGCATTGGCCATCTCTTAACAAATATCCATTGTTGCAAGATGTTGCAATACATTCGTCATCATTCTTGTAACCAGTTTTTGCATTCATTTTCGACAGTTCTTGCACTGTGCATCTTTCTTCTGTGTGTATATCACGTGACCAGTTACGTATATCTTCAACACCAATATCAACCAGGCATTTTTCACGCATTGCTGCGGAATTTCCGGTTGCTTCGTGTGCGATATCTGCCTGGGCAACACCGGTACCTTTTAATATTTCATTTAATGTTACGACATTGCGACATGTATTTTTGGTGTAATCCTGGCTATTAAAGCATTTTGCATTATCTGCAAGGTCTATAACAGCACGGAATTGTGTTGTTGATGGATTACAAATCATTTCTTCATAGCAATGTGGGACATTTGAAATCTGGGCACAGTATGTTTTGATACGTGCGTCTGGCCAGTTTGGTTCGCTGTCCGTTGTGCTTTCGTAACAGTCATAAATTTCACTGATACATTCGTTAAAGTTTGAAATCGCATTGTTCGCAGATGTCAGAACTAAATCACGTTCTTCAATTGCGAATTCCATACGTTTTTGTTGCAGTGCCTGTTGTGCAGCGGCCTTTTGCAGCGAGATGTTTTGTGCAGTTGCACGTAATTGTTCGCCATACAAATCACAGTCTGCATTTGCATCCAGTAAATATTTGTTCATAATACTGCGACGTGCATCTGCAACTGGTCCACGCAGATTCATGTATGGATCACTGGATGTGTTATAATATGCTTCACAGCTGTTTGCAGTACTTGATTTTGTATTACGTTCCAACAGGTTGATTTGGCCATTTTTCAAATCGATTTTTGAATTATAGTTATATGGGCAATTTGTTGATTGGCCATTTGCACATTTTCCACCAGATGGTGGTGTGCCGCATGCTTCGTATATACCGTTAAAGCAGGAATCCAGAACGCGACTGCAAACTTCGTTATGTGCGTGTTTGAACAAATCATAACCCCACGTTTGTGCCAATGTGTCTGCACTTGTGTCTTCGCTGTTTACATTCAAACCAGCCATGCCACTGACGATGCCAGAAACCTCTTCAAAGCTGGACAACAAACTGTCTTCGTCATTTGTTAAAATTGTAATAGTGCTTTCTTTGGCCTTGGCCCATGATTGCAGATTTGCCAAGATATCAGACGCTGTACCATTTAAATTTTCGATATTAAATCCAAAATCATTCTCTTCACAGTATGATGGCATTTTACATGTGCTGTCATTATATATTCCATGGCTGTGGCACCAGTTTTGTGCTTCTTCTGTGGTCCATGTGCCATTTTTATTTGCGTCACGCCATGAAACACAGTTCATAACTTGTTCAGCTTCGGTCAATTGGAATGCATCAGATACATCTTTACCCTTGTTTGCAATCAACAATGCTAATTCACCGGATGCCTTGATAAGTTCTTCGTTGGCTTTTTCAAGTGCTGTTTCCGCCTCTGCAAATTCTTTGACACGACCGGCACAACCACATCTACGTTGTGCTTGATTACGTGCAGTACAAATTTCATCCATACATGTATAGTATGAATTCATACAGTTATCAAACGCCTCTGCTGAAATTAGACCAGTTGAAGAGTCGATAATATTAGAATAGTTTCCAGTATACAATGCACTTGACAGGTATGAATATGTCGTTCCAGTTGTTTTTGAACCACGTATCGCACTGCCCTGTAATGAAACGCGTGCATTATTAGTGTCCAATGTTGCAGTTCTTGCACGAACGTTACGTGTTGATGTTGCACCTGCACGATTTGCGGTTGTATTCTGACGTGATACGACATTACGTGCAGATGTTGTGTTCACATTGCGTGAAGAAACGGTGTTTATGCGTGGGTTTTGTGCAACTGTGCTGCGTGTTGCGACGCCACGTGATGTTGTTGCCTGATTGCGTGCCGCATTTGTGATTGCAGTTCTTGCAACTGTTTTGCGACTGGTCGCCTGTGTATTACGTGGGCTGGCACGACCAGATGTTCGTGCGTTATTACCAGCACGCTGTGCCTGTGGTCCAACAGCAGATGGATTTATCGGTGCAATTGGGTCAGCAAATACCGCCCGCATAGATAAAAATGTGGAACATACAAAAAACGCACCCGCCAACAAGAAAACCGTACTAACAGCGTTCTTTAAAGAATTTGCGACCGTCTTAGCTTTCATAGATATTCTCCCTGTGTTCTGGGGTAATGCCCAGAATTCCAACCCTTTACAACGCATTGTTTTGACACAATACGTCCTTTGATTTATTTAATTATACCAATTTTTGGTCGGTCTGTAAACAACAAATAAACACCTTTTTTCATATTGTTTGGTGCTTGAATTTTCTTTTTTATCTGCTAGGATTTATCGCAGATAATTTTATACAAACAGGAAAAAACAATGAAAATTGAACTTGGTAAAAATATAAGCCCACGTGAAATAGAAACAAAAATCCAGGAATTCTGGGATAAAAACGACTTTTGGGCAAATGATGTCGCGTCAAGTAAAACACCTTTTTGCGTAATGATGCCACCACCAAATGTTACTGGTAATTTGCATATGGGGCATGCGTTGGATAACGTTTTGACAGACATTATGTGTCGCTATAAGCGTATGGCTGGATTTGATGTATTGTGGCAGCCGGGAACCGACCATGCATCTATTGCGACCCAGTTGTTGGTTGAACGCGACTTGTCAAAGCGTGGCATAAATCCAAAAGCATTGACTTTGGATGAAAAGTTAAAAGCCGCATGGGATTGGACCAAGGAATATGGCGGTCAAATTATATCACAGTTACATACTTTGGGTGCAACGCCTGTGTGGAAACGCGAAAGATTTACGATGGATGCAGGTTTGTCCAGAAACGTGTTAAAATTGTTTGTAAAAATGTACAACGAAGGTTTGATTTATCGTGATAAACGCTTGGTTAACTGGTGTCCAAAACAGCAAACATCTGTTTCTGATTTGGAAATTGAAACACGCGAAGAACATGGTAAATTTTACTATTTCAACTATCAGTTGACAGACGGTGGTGTAATTGAAATTGCAACAACCAGACCTGAAACATTGTTTGGTGACCAGGCAATTGCTGTTCATCCTGAAAATGAGAAATTAAAACACTTGATTGGAAAGCATGCAATTATTCCACTGACAGATATTGAAATTCCAATTATTGGTGACGAACACGCAGATCCAGAAAAAGGTACTGGGGCTGTAAAGATTACACCTGCACACGATTTTGACGATTACGAGGTTGGCTTGCGTCACAATTTGACACCTGTTTGTATTTTAACACCAGACGCCAAGTTAAATGATAACCCTGTTGTACCGACCAAATATCGTGGTATGGACAGATATGTCGCACGCAAAGCAGTTCTGGAAGATATCGAAGCCGCAGGCTTGTTGGTCAAGGTAGAAGACAAAGTTATTCCAACACCATATTCAGAACGTGGTGGTGTTCCTGTTGAACCATATTTGACAGACCAATGGTTTGTTGACGCAGAAAAGTTGGCAATCCCTGCGATAAAGGCGGTGGAAGAAGGTAAAATTAAATTCTTGCCAGAACATCGTTATAACTTGTTTATGTCATGGATGAAAAATATTCGTCCATGGACAATTTCACGTCAATTGTGGTGGGGACATCAGATTCCTGCATGGTATGACGAAGAAGGTAATATCTATGTTGCAGAAACCGAAGAAGAAGCAATCAAATTATCTGGTGGCAAAACATTAAGACAAGAAACAGATACTTTGGATACTTGGTTCTCGTCAGGTTTGTGGCCATTTTCAACATTGGGTTGGCCAGAAGATACTGCGGAATTAAAGAAATATTTCCCAACAGAATATCTGTGTACAGGTTCTGATCTTATATTCTTCTGGGTTGCACGTATGATAATGATGTCTATTTACGCAACTGGCGAAGTTCCATTTAAAACAGTTTATATGCATGGTATGGTTGTTGACTCTAAGGGTAAAAAAATGTCCAAGAGTAAGGGCAACGGTACAGACCCAATGGATGCTGTGAATAAATTTGGTGTTGATGCGTTGCGTTATTGGATTGCAACTGCACCAATCGGAACAAATCTGCCTTATATTGAAGACGAAGTTAAACGTGGCTCTAAACTATTGAACAAATTATGGAATGCTTCAAAGTATGTTTTGATGAATCTGACTGATTTTGAACCAGATTCTGCAAAATTTGTTCCTGTCAACGAACGCTTTATCGAAGACAGATGGGTTTTGAACGAATTAAACAAGGCTGTTGCAGAAACACGCAAAAACTTGGACAAGTATTATAACTATAATGCTCGCAGTGCGATTGATACATTCTTTTGGGATATCTTCTGTGACCAGTATTTAGAATTTATCAAAGACCGTTTCTGGGCACCTGAAAAATATAGTGCGGAATCAAAACTGTCTGCACAGTGGACATTGTACACAGTATTGCGTGCGATACTTGGTTTGTATGCGCCGTTTATTCCATTTTTAACCGAAGAATTGTGGCAGCAAATCTATAAACCAACCGAAGGTGGTGAAACACTACATCTGACACAATATCCATCTGTAAATCCAGAATACGAAACAGATGTTGAACAGATGAATATTGCGCTGGAATTGTTGAAAAATGTTCGTGGTCTGCGTACAGAACGCAAGGTTGGAAATGGTGCAAAACTAGAAACCTTAACAATACCATCTGATACACCAAGTGTATTGCATGGCTTGATTAAATCTGCGGCCCGTGCAAATGAAATTGTATTGGGTGATGCGCTGGATTTTGTTGTTATGCAAAATGTTCAAGGGTAATTGAAAATGACAGGTAAATTGGTCGAAACCAGAATTTTACAGGCATATCAGTGCGACAGATTTGGTTATGTTCGTCCTTTGATTTTGATGAACGAATTACAATCTATTGCAGACAGACATGCTGAAATTCTGGGGTGTGGCCGAACATACTGTTTGGAAAATAATATCGGCTGGGTTGTGCTGTATTATCTGGTCGATATTATTGAATTACCGGCCGAGGGCGAAGAACTTACCTTTATCACATGGCCATCGTGCCAAGACGCATTGCGTGCAACACGTGATTTTGAAATACGCGGTTCTGATAATCGTTTAATGGTACGTGCAACATCACAATGGATTCTGATTGATATGTCGCGTCGCAGACCATTACCATTGGCAAATCATTTGTCGCCAGATGTTGTAACACCAATTCGTTCATATAACTGTGCGTTTGAAAAGTTCCCAGATTTTGAAACAAATAAAACGCATACTATGAAATGTCGTTTTGATGATATTGATGTAAATCAACATATCAATAATGCGGTCTATGCGGTATGGGCAACAGAAAGTGTTGGTTTTAAATATCGTACACAACACAAATTAAAACAAATAAATATACAGTTTAAAAAAGAAGTAAACCCAGATACGCCTGAAATACAAATAGATGTTGCAATAGATGGGCTGGTATCACGCCATAAAATAAAATCAGGTGATACCGAAAACGCAATTGTTATATGTCATTGGGAAGAAATATAAAAACACCGGTAAACACCGGTGTTTTTATATCTTTCTGATACTAAATTCACAACCACAATAATTCTGACGATAAAAATCTGATTCGCGATTTATCTGAACACGTAAACCTTCGTCCCATTTTATTGGCAAATATTCAATACAATCGCAAACATTTAGTGCAGAATCATCAACTTGTGATTGGTTTTTGTGACGTGACACACCCAACACGCTTGCAATCGCATTATAGCCATTATCACGTGCAAATTTTACAGCACGACGAAATCTGTATTCAAAACATATACTGCAACGCGGACCACGTTCCGGGGCAGATTCATATCCACGCACCGCATCACGCCATGCATCATGATCGTATTCAAGTACTGCATATTTTACCCCCAATTTTTCACAGTATTTAATTTGTTCCTGCATACGTTTTGTATATTCAGATTCTGGAAAAATATTTGGGTTGTAAAACAAGACAATAAAATCAGACACGCCATCTATTTTATTTTCAGCCAATTGCTTTATCGCACCCGACGAACATGGTGCACAACAAGACAGTAAAACAAGACGTGTGTCTGACATGTTATTTATATTCATTGCCAACTTTGAATTCATCGCCCAATTCAATGATATTTTTATCATCGCCTGATTTGCCCAATTCTGATGCGCTGCACATCATGCCAAATGATTCAATACCTGCGACAGTACGTTGTGCCATTGGTTTTTTCATACCTGGTAATTTACAACCAACTGGTGCCAAAACACCGCGTAAACCAACATATACATTTGGTGCACCACATACAATTTGTACATTTTCATCTGTACCATAATTTACAGACAATACATGTAAATCGTCACGTGTTGGATGATTTTTTACAGCAACGATTTTCGCAACAACAGGCTTTGGCGAATTATCTTCTTTTTTTGCAGTATATTTTTCAACCAGCGTTGCAACCGTTTCGTCATCTATACGATTAAACAAGTTTTCTGGCACAACAAATTCATCGCCATCTTTTATACGATGTTCATATGAATTTGGCCAGGTTAAATCATGTGTTGGTTTAAATATATTTTGCATCTTGGCCGCAGCGTCTGGAATAATCGGTGCAGATATACGTGCAAACAAATCAATCATCTGCATACATTCATTTAATACGGCTGCAGCACTGTCAATATCACCATTTTTTACCAATGTCCATGGTTCCATTTTTGTCATATATTCGTTACCAATTGCATACAGACCACGCAACGCAGCAATCGTGTTTCTAAATTCACATGTATCCAACGCAGTCGTCAATTCAGATAATTTTTCGTTTATCTGTGATTCCAGTTCTGTATTTTTTGCACCCGATTTTGGTACAACATTACCAAAGTTTTTCTGGGTCAGTTTACATACACGGCTGACGAAATTACCCAACATACCGTTCAAGTCTTTGTTTACGATATCTGCGAAACGAGATACTGTAAAGTCTGTATCATCTGTTTCTGGTGCAGACGCCAGCAATGCATATCGCCAACAATCAGCCGGTGCAATTGTAATTGCATCATCCAAGAATATTCCGTTACCGGTCGACTTTGAAACCTTGCCACCCTCAAAGTTCAAGAAGTTAAAGCCTTTTAAAGTATCAACTGTTTTCCAGTTATCGTTCATCGCTAATTCTTGTGATGGAAAGAATATGGAATGGAAAGATACATTATCCTTGGCCATAAACTGGGTATAATGAACATCGTCGCCACCATGCCACCAATCTGCCCAATTTTCATTTGCAGCCTGAGATATAGAAACATAACCCCATGGTGCATCAAACCAAACATAGAAAACCTTGTTTTCATAACCCGGTTTATTTACAGGAATTCCCCATTTTAAATCGCGTGTAATTGGACTGTCGCGTAAACCTTCGCTTAGCCATTTATTTGCGATTGCCAATGCTGTTTTTGACCAACCAACACGTGAATCAATCCATTCGCGTAATTTATCTTGCATTGCACTAGTTTTAAAGTACATATGCTTTGTCTCACGCATTTCCACAGGAGAATCAGGCACAACAGCACTGTGTGGATTTATCAACTGAGCTGGTTCCAGATTTGCAAAACATTTGTCACATTCGTTTCCATATGCACGTTCATAACCGCACTTTGGACATGTGCCAATAACAAATCTGTCCGCCAAGAATTTTTCTTCTTTGATTGAATAAGGTTGCAAAGACACTTTTTCTTCCAGCATGCCCTGCTCTTCTAATCGCAAGAACAAACTTTGAATCAGTTTTTCATGCAGTTTTGTATGTGTGCGACCATATAAATCAAAAGACAAATTAAAATCTTTGATAGATTTCAACTGAAAACCACGATATTTTTCAACATATTCTTCAACAGGCATATTTTCTTTGTATGCACCAATTTCACTGGCAGTACCGTGTTCATCAGAACCCGCAACGACCAAGACATCACGACCCAATGCACGACAAAAACGTGCATAGACATCACTTGGTAACAAACAACCAATTAAATGTCCAATATGTAAATTGTTATTCACATATGGTAATGCAGATGTAATTAAATATTTCTTTGCCATTTTTATTTTCCCTTTGCCTGTATCTTCAAAAAAATAGACGCCAACGGGGGCGTCCAAATGATTCCCGTTGATTTTTCTTAAGATTAAATTTGCATTCGCATCATTTATATAACCTTTGTATTTCACGACAATTATAACAGAGCTTTTTATCTTTGCAACTTAAAACCGTTGTTGCATTGTAAATTCCAACGCAGTTTTACTATATTCACGTTGCCATATATTTGAATCGCGTTTTGTATAACTGAAAGTCAATGTTGGTACAAATCCCCAAATATCAAATTTGTTATTTGATACAGATATTGCATAACGATGCGTAAAGTCGTGTTCTGTTATTTTTGTCAGTTGCATATTTGATGCAACATAGCGTGCATCATCATACGCTGTCCAATACACAGATGGTTCCAGATATACATGAAATCCGTACGGTAATTCTGCACCAACGCCCAATGATATAGACGGTTGCCAATAAGAATAAGTTGGGTTTGTCGCATTTTCACGTGTGATACCACCACGCAGATTCATATAAACACTGGCATTAAACGAATATGTAAAGCGTGTGTTTGCTGAATACGTTTGACCATTTAAAAAATCGCCGTATAAGTCATATTTATTTTCCATCGCACGCAGATAAAGTCCACCTGATAATTTGCGTGTAAAGTCATAATTTGTATCCAGTCGCATGCCCACAGACCAATTATATCTTTCCCATCCATACCAACGACGAGCAAAGGTTCCAGCCAGCCAAACGTCACCTTGATTCCAAACAAAGCGTGGACCACTGGAAACGCCGATATATAAATCATCAAACTTGTGCTTGTCATAAATATTGCTGTACAGATTTGCATCTGATTTCCAGCGCCATTGGTCAGACAATTTAAATTCGTAATTTCCGCCTAATGTAAAATTGGTACCGATTGCAGATTCTGGTTCTGCTAAATTATTGCATCCGACAAAGCCCCCGTAAATAATACACTCTTGTCCACCTGTGGCATTGTTGACATTATTATCAGGTGCGGCACCAATATTAAACCATATATTCCAATTTTTGTTCTGACGCACAACATATCGGTAATAGTTCATCATTTTTTTTGCATTTTCTGGCAGGTCTTTACCAGCCATTGCCAAACGCAAATGATAATCTGCACGTGACCATTGTTTTTTGTGCATATAGCAAGTTGCCAATTCAAAACGAATACGTGCCAAGTCAGGTTGATCATCCAAAATCTTGCGATAAATTTTTATTGCAGAATCATAGTCGCCTTGCTTTTGTGCGATTTGTGCCAATAAAAACCAACGTTCAATTTCCAACGCAAGATTATTCATTTGCGGGGTCTTGGTCAGGATTTGTAGTGCATGGTCATAATCCCCATTATCAACCATTGTTCCGGCCAGTTGCATGGCCTGGGTTGTTGTCATGGTGATTTCTGTTTTTGATTTCTTTTCCGGCACAGATGTTTCAGCCCATGAAACCATGGGCAAAAACATCAACACAAAAACAAGTGATTTTATATTCATTACTGTGCGATACCACCAAAGGCAACATTAAACGTTGTTTCTCGCACAGGATTACCTGTGCCAGCATTTGTTGTTTCACGTACTGCAACAATACCTGTTGCTTCACTTGGTTCGTCCTTGCCGTAATATGTTGTTTCTGCAAAACCATGCATACCATTTACACCGATATTTGCCTCGTGTAATTCGAACGTTTTATTGTCAGCGGTAACCGTTTGGAATTTATGCTCATTACTTGCTATATTATCACCACCGTCAAATGTTATTGTTGTGGTTTGTTCGGCTGTGTTATATCCGGTTGTTTGCACGGTAACATTATACCAACCATCTTCTGTAAAATCCATTGTCAATGTTTCCGATTTATCTTCTACATTAAATTGCAATTCGGCCGTTGCGTCCAACGGTAACGGATCTTCTTTTGTGCCATTATAATTATGTTCTGTTTTGACACCACCAACGGCACGTCCCTTGAACAACATATTTTTTTGTGGTTCGACAATATTTTTTTCGTATCCACCTGCAATCGCTATATTTTGTGATATGTGTTCCCCATCTTCTTCAAATTCATTTTCAAAATATCCAAAGTCAGCAAACTTCATCCCTTGTTCTTTTCCGAATAAATGAGCAACTAATTTAGCATCGTATTCAGATAAAAATTCGTTTTTATCATCTTCAAGTTTGACACGTTTTGCAATTTCTTCTGAATAAGTCCCGTCATCTTCACTATATAACAAGACAATATTATCTATTTCGCCGTTTTTATCCGTTTTAAATTTTACTTTGTCACGTAAACCAGCGGTATCCATAATATCAGCGACAACAAATGTTACATTTTCCAAATCAAAGACTTCTGTTTTTTGTTGCAGGTCTGCCAATGATTTTTCAAAATCATGTTCTTTGATACGACGCGCGGTCTCGACTGCGTCACCACCAACAAAACAATACATGTCGTCCATTAATTTCAAGGCAGATTTAATCTTGTTTTTATCCAATGTTGATTTATTAAACATTTCAACAATATCACTTTCAGAG
>JBKSMR010000032.1:0-6580 GCA_046881895.1 Alphaproteobacteria bacterium | reverse complement strand
TAAACGCATCTTCAATAGTATATGTTTTACTTGCAACATCCTTACCACCATTTGCATCGTATGTAATGGTGTACTTTGTTGCGGTACAACTTGGTGTATTTGTGCCATTGCCTGTCAGTGTGTCATAACCAAACATACATTCTGTTGTATATGTACATGTATTATCGACTACTGTCATATCGCATGTTGCACCTGTTCCTGCATTACATACAGCACATTCATTCCACTGTGCAACCAAGGTTTTATTACTTGTATATGTCCATTTGAACGTACCGCTGATATCATTACCGTCCATTGTCCAGCCATCAAATTCATACCCGTCACGTGTACAAACACCTGTTTGTACAGTAAGGTCCCTGTTGTAAATCGCACTAACAGTTGTACCACCCGTTCCACCATTACAATCATATGTTACAGAGTATATATTAGGCACGCACGCATTCGTTGTTGTTGTTGTACCACCGTTATAATTATATCCTGTATTACATGTACACGCCGTTGCACCAGATGCACTGGTAGAATTCCCAGGACATGATACAGAACAACCAGATGTGCCAGGAACCGCTGTACCATTTCCGTCGCAATATGTGCCAGCAAGACACGTTTTAAAAGACGTACCGTCAAAATATTTCCCAGATTGGCATGACGTGTCAAAGAACGTACATATACCAGAACCATTAGCCAATGCAGTTATACAGTTTTCAATCGTATCACCGCCATATTCGCCACCAAGTTTTGTGTGACCAGATGGGCAACTGTTCGTATCTGAAATATATACAACATCTTCATTTACAGCAACATAACCTGATGGGCATGACACAGCAGCATACCCATCCGTTTGCAGCACAAATATTGCAGCCAACAAAAATAGCAATTTCTTATTCAAATAATTCTCCTAAGATTGCGTTATGAAAGTTTTTATTATCGGTATTGTTTGACGTATCGTTTAATTTACCAGCACATGCATTTTGGCACCAATACGCACAGTCGCCAGCAGTCGTACGATTTTCTGCAAAAACCCAGCGAGATACCACAGGTTGTACAATCTTGCAAAAACATGCTGTATTCTTGCTGACATCACCGTCCATAGATACAGAATCTGTTACCCAACCAGTTGCCTGATTCGGATTTTTACCACATAATGCGACACCATGAACATAAATATCGCCACAGTTCGACCCCCAGTCACTTTGTCCTGCCTCAGCATTCAGGCCGTCTTTGCCATAAGCATCATTACATATTGTGCTTGGTGATAGTGCAATACATTTGGTTGCGGCATATGATGCAACACTGGCGAAAATAATAAATAATGAAATTATGATTTTTTTAGTCATTTTACATCCTTTCCTTTGATTCTTGATACGTCAAAATGAATTCCTGTGCATATACAGAAAACGACACCTTCCGCAGAAAACCGAGATTTTTTTATTTTTATTCATTGACCTTCCCTTCCTGTTAGTCGCATTGTAGAAAAAACCGTCCCACCAAGGCAAGTGAAAAAGCAATACTGTTCATCACCTTTATTGGTTAGGAGGAGTACAACCGTCATTTACTGTACACATCATAGGCTGCCATACATCACCGTTACTATTGCCGTTACTATCACCGTTACTATCGCCGTTACTATTGCCGTTACTACTATTAAAATACACCTCTTCACATTTGGTTGTTGTGCCGTTTTTACTGCGACGATGGTCATTTTCCCAACACGAACAAATACCCCATGATTCCGTATCTACATCCTTGGCATAATTCGCGGGGCAAACGATTTCATCGGCACTGATACCGTAATCATTACTTTCATTATCATAAAAGTCACCAATCGCACATAGATTATCTGTGCGATAATCCCTGATTGCATTTTGATATTCAACAAATTTACCATCCAGGTTCATACACTGGGTTGACAGAATTGATATGATTTTATTGTAAACCTCGGTCGCGACACCGACCGGACGCAACCAACGATGTTTTAATTCGTTATCTTCTGCCAAACCATATATAGTATATAAATTTTTGTTATATTTAGAAAAACCACCCACGTTATAAAACTGATCAAACCCACCAAACACCCGTTCAACAAATTCAAAATCTTCATCTTCTATTTCTTCGCTGTCTGTACCCGAGTATTTATTATCGCCATCAGGATCACGACACGCATCTACCTTTATTAACGCAACCAAACATGGCGAAGGTGCACCATCTGTCTGAATATTCCATTTTTTTATTCTGTTTGGTTTGTCGGGAGTATTAACACTAAATTTATCATTTTGATACGTACCATTATATAACGTAAACCAATCCGGTGCCCAACCCTTCCTTTGTGATAATCCGCTGTTTGGGTCGTAAAAGTTTATGTAATTCAAACCGCCGTATTTATCAAAACACTGTTGCACAACCGCACGACACGATGCCAACAGGTCCGTTTCTGTCTGATTTTTTATATAATCTGCAATGATATTCTTGTCTTCGTCACCGTCACGAAACATGCTGTTACATGATTCAACGTAATCTGAACACATTTTATTATTTAATACAATCTGTTCTGGCACAACGACAATTTCATTACCAGACGTCAAAGACTGCATCGCATCAGTTATCGATTTGTCGCCACGTACATAACACGACGATACAAAATCAAAACAACCTTGTTTGATTTCTGCAACCTTGGCCTGTTGTGCATAGTGAATATCTAGTAATGCCTTGTCCAAATAATCAGACCACGCGACATCTGCCAAATCAACACATTTATCCAATGCTGGCTGGGCAAACACCTTTACACGCGATTCAAAATTTAAAACGAACTGTTGATTAGCACTAAGCTTGGACAGTTTTTGATCAACTGTTTGAACACCACTTGCAAACGTTAGCATTTCACCCAATTTGTAAAAATCTGTTACGCCAATAATCGGCTTGCCGGTGGCGACATCTATATATTTTCCATTGTCCAAACATTTATGATAATTTGCACCACAGACCTCTTCACTAAGTATTGCAGATTCTATTTCACTGATACATGTTGCCAAATCTGATGAATTATGTTTCTGATAGTTTTCAACACGTGCCAAATCTAACATGGCACCACCTTCACGCACAGCTGCCTTTAACTGACCACGGGTTGTGTCAATCGCACTTTGTACAATGTTACAATCCTGTTCCACCGCCATTAGGTACGCAGTTATCGCACGCTGTAACGACGCATCAGTACACGTATCACGTACAGCCTGACGACATTGTGGATAGACAGCACTGTATAACGCCTGACCGTTATAGGCGGCAATTGCCTGACCAGTATCTGTCATACCAAACGCATTCGCAGTATCAAACGATAAATTTATGCTGTTCAAATCGGAATATTTTCCGACAACATTTGCATCATCGCCACGAATTGAATTCATTATCGCCTGTAATAACGCCTTGGACGCAGATTTATCCGACGTTAGTGCATTTTCCCCGTCAGACGCTGTTTTCATTGCAATAACCTGTTGGGCAGTCATGCCGACTGTTTCCAAATTTTCCGTAAATTCTGTTAGCTGAACATTTGCATCTTCCAGTGTTTCACGCTGGGCCACCAAGTCAAACACACGATCATTACATGAACAACGACGATAATCATCGTTCTTTAATGTACAAAACTGATCCATACAGGCAAAGTAAGCATTTTTACACTGTTCATATTCTGCACCTGTACGCGTTCCAGAAACCGCAGACGTGGCCGCAGCTGTTGTACCGGCACGCGAAACAACCGATTTTTGTGTAACAGGCGTTGCACTATGCATTGTGGCAGAACGCGTTTTTACCGTATTATTTGCACGCGAATCCTTGACATCACGTGAAACATTTGTCTTGGTCGCACGTGGTGCCAATACCGTTGTTCGCTTTTTTTCAGGAACATTCGTGGTTGCAACACGTGATTGTGTTTTTTCTGATTTACCCGCACGTGAAACAGCCGTTCCGTCACGAACAGCAGCGTCTGCAAAAGACATGCAAACCAATATATTTGCGATTAAAATCAGTAATTTCTTCATCTCTGATAAAATCTTAGCAAATTTATAAATTTTAGTGCAAGCGAATAATCACAACTTTGTTTCAAGCCAAATAAATTTCTTGTTGCATTTTTATACGAATTGAATTATTATCATGTTCGCTTTTATGGGCGTATGGCGGAATTGGTAGACGCGCTAGTTTCAGGTACTAGTGGTAGCAATACCTTGGAAGTTCGAGTCTTCTTACGCCCACCACTTTTTCCATAGACTCGGGGTTGTAGCTCAGTTGATAGAGCGCTACGTTCGCATCGTAGAGGTCGTGGGTTTGAGTCCCATCAGCTCCACCAAAAAAAACTATTAAAAAATCCCCCAATTGGGGGATTTTTTTTATTCTTGACGCGATTTTATTTCTTCCAGAATGCAAATCCACGACGTGCCGATTTTTCTTCGCGTTGTTTGCGTTCTTCGGCAGCACGTCTGCGTTCTGCACGACGTTCTTGAAAACGCAATGCAGATTCTTCGTCACGTTGAACAACAGAAATTGTCGTCGCAGATAATTTACCGTTGCGAACTTCCTCTTCAAATTCAACGATATCGTTTTCGTTTAAAAATCTGATGCCGGCGGCCTTTAATGAGCTGGAATGAACAAATACATCATCTGTGTTGCCGTCTGCGTTTGGTGTATCCGGACTAATAAAGCCGAAACACTTTTTACCATTATACCATTTTACTTTTCCTTGACGCATAATCGTAATCCTTTGTTATGCTTGTTATGGTTCTGTAAGACTGATAAGAACCTGATATAATTTTTACATTTTTGGCAAATTAAAGCAAGGGGAATAAAAATACCCGCCCAAGATGGCGGGTTTTCTAACTCTTTTTATAATAACGTTGCACTTCGTTCATAACAAAGTTAAACAACTTGCCTGCCTGACTGGTCGCAGGAACGTTCCAGTCACGCTGCATATACGGCATCGCAGACACCAATATAAAACGCGCCATAAAGTGAAAAATACAACTTTCCTGATGTTTTGACAATTTTACAGGTGCATTTTCAACATGGAACACTTCGTTTTCCAGTGCGTCGTCCAGTTTTTCCAAGATGTTATCCAAAACCTTGGGCGGGTAATACAATGTACATTCTTTTGGAAAACCTTCGAATATAGAGATGTTATTGTTTCTGGAATATAAAATGTTCCAACCAACACGTTCAAACAAATCTTCCAAACACTGACAAATCATACGATTGTATTCTTTGACCCCACATTCATAATATGTTGCCAATTTTGCTTCTATGCTGTCTGATTTTGCATTTTTTTGTTTACGTGCCACCTCGTATTCGCCATGTGTTCTGTTCTCAAACTCAAAAAACGTACGAACCTGACAGATAATTTCCATCGGCACAACAACATCATGATTTGTGCTGATATTCAATATAACCTTGGCATCACGGTAATTACGTGGATTTTGCATATTATAGAAATTATCACGTACAGATAATATTCTGTCTGGCATAATTTCATACAGACGTTCAATAAATAAACGCGCCTGCGGTATCAAATCAAACAGGCATTTTACACGCCAAACGTCCTGTAATCTGGCATATGGGGGTATAACCTTGTCAATTGCACGCACCAAGTCCACCGCAATCTTTTCATGGCCACGACCAATAATAGCCAGAACTGTTTCAGACGCATTTGTCATATATTTTTCAGAAAACTTTTCACGAATTTTATCCGCAATCGCACGTGCAGACGCCTGTCTGTCATGCGATGACAATACATCAAACGCAGCATCCGCGACATCATTGACATAATCCGTATAATATTTGCCCGTAATTTTATCCAATGCCCTGTCTATCTTCTTTTGTGCGGCAACAATAACCGTTACAATTGACGATACAGATAGGTCAATCTTGTGTCCTGCAGAACTGGTAAAAAACTGATTACGCATTGGGTCTGCGTCCAGACGATGATTTACAAGATATGGTTCCAATGGACAAATGTCTGAAATTCTGATTGGTTCATCAACCGCACTGTCAGATTCATAGTCATATTTCATAACAGCCGCCTTGGGTGCACCAAATGTTTTGCCCAAGACATAGAACACTTCACGCAGCCACGTCATACTGTCTGAATACAGGTCACGCAGATAGTCCGCCGACGTTTCGTCAATACGCCCTTCTTCCAGGGCACGCTCAATCGCCGCCAGATTTTTTCTGTCGTGTTCCAGTGTTTGTAATAATATTTCGTTATCTGCGTCTGCGTTTAACATATCTGTCCTGTTTGTTTTTTTATTTCATCATTGGGAACAATACAACATCGCGTGCAGTTGGCTGGTCAAAGACAATACAAGCCAATCTGTCAACACCCATCCCTACACCAGAAATTGGTGGGAAACCATGTTCCATCGCACGAACAAAGTCATTGTCTGGGTTAAAGGCCTCTTCATCGCCATTTGCGATATTCTTGGCCTGTTCTTCGAACGCTGCCAATTGTTGGATTGGATTTACAAGTTCTGAATAACCCTTGCAGATTTCTGCACCACATACCAGCAACTGATACATATCAATTCTGTGTTCGTCTGCATCATTA
>JBKSMR010000031.1:0-36216 GCA_046881895.1 Alphaproteobacteria bacterium | reverse complement strand
TTTTGCATAATCTGCCAATTCAGTTTTTGTTGCTTTCAATGCCAATTCGGCATTTACATCTGCTGTTTTTGCATATGGCTCCAACGCTGTTGTTTTTGCATAGTCAGCCAATGTTGTATTCAATGTTGTTGTACTAACTTTATCATTCTGCAAATTAGTAATATTTGTATTTTGTGTTTCTTGTTCTTGCTTAATCAAAGTAATTTCATTGTTTATACCTTGGATCGCGGTTGCACCGTCAACACCTTCAACCAAAGCATCAACTTCAGCCTGAGAATATGTTTCTGTTTTCTTATAAACACTTCCTGCCAACGTATTAATATTTTGCTGCAATGTTGTATCTGCTCCTGAACGTGCATTTGCTTCACTTGTCAATTCTGCTTTTGTTGCATAAGTATTTGATACTGTTGTGCCCAATGTTGATACGCTGTCTGCAACGCCTTTAACTGCTGTATCAACATAGCCTTTGGATGGAATCGCAGCGTCTGCTGCACCCATTGCTGTTACGCCCAAGATTGTAGCAAAAATGCCTGCTGTAAGTTTTTTCATTGTTTTTTCCTTTCTTTCGTTTTGTTGTTTTTGTTGTTTTTGTTGTTTTATTCACCCTTTACAGACAATATTTAATCCTGTCCGTATCTTTTGAATCTTATTCGGTTACAGGATCATCTGTCCCGTTACCCGAATTGCCTTCCGTTTCTGTATCAACCAATTCCAGCCAATACAATTGACCATCGTTCTTTACAGAAAGAACACATGTTTTAGATGGCGTATCACATTGACCTGCACCTGGTCTTGGAATTGCATAGTTTACAACTTGCGTCGCTGTTACCAAGCCTTCTTCTTGATTCAACGCACCAGTCAATGCACCAACTATTTTTGCAGAAACCTTATTATTTGTTATATCAATCAAATTACCAGCAGTGTATTCAGGAACTTCTGGAATATCCAAATCGCCAACCTGTTTTTTTACAGCTGCAATTTCCGCTTCGACGCCTGCGAATTTACCTTCGACACCGGCAACTTTTTCTTCGACGCCTGCAACCTTTTCTTGAACCTTGGACAATTCACTTGAAATCAAGTTGTTAATAATCGCATCTGCCTTTTCTTGATCAAAGATTGAAACTTCATCCGTATGACCTTCGTGTTCAATCGTCAAGATTCCACCTTCTTTGTCATACGATAAAACAACCTTTGCATCAACCAAGTTTTGAATATCACCCCTTAAAGCATCGATATCAAAATTGTTTACCTGTTCTTGTAAAATTGTCAAATCGCCCTTTATATCTGTAACAGTTTCGTCCAATTTACCAACACTGTTGCCCAAATTACCAACATTGGTTGATAATTCTGCATCTATCTTGCCGCCAGTACCCACAGAACTGTTTGCAGATAAATATTTACCAATTGACAAACGTGGTGCCGTTGCAGAGCGTGTCGATGGTGTACGTAATGACGAACCACTATTTACACGTGTAGAACCATCCACACGAATTGAACCCGCACGTGCTGCAGTTGTTGCCTTGGTCGCACTTGCCGCCTGACTTGCAGATGTTGTGCCTGTATAAGTACCTGCACCACCCAACGAACGTACAGATGACGCAGCGAACGATGGTGTCATTAACGATGCACATACCAATCCGATAACTGACGCTGATACAAGTTTGAATTCTTTTTTCATATCTTCTCTCCACTTGGTAACACTATATCATATTTTCATGTTCCAAAAAAGCCCTTTTTTATTTTTTCCTAACTTTTTTTAGAAATTATATCTGATACCGACAGATACCGAGTTATCCAATATCAAACCAATATCATTGCTGATATTATATGTATTCATATCGTCTTTGTCTTCATACGTGCGTTCCAATTTATTGCCCATCAAACCAGACAAACGATAACGCAAATCTAATGTTAAATTATAATCCAGTTCATATGTATAACCCAACATAATACCCACCATTGGAGAAACTGTTTGTTCAGATGTGTCACCACCATTAAAGCGTAAACCTGTTAATTCTGTCTTTGGCATTGCAATACCAACACCTGCACCAACATACAAACCATTTGCAAAGTCATAATAACCATTTGCCATCAAATATGGAATTGTCATTTTGAATGTTGTGCCAGAATATTCATCTTCAAACTGTCCCAGCAAGCCACCTTCTACTTCTGCACGCCAAAAATAATTAAATGTTTTACCAACAAATAAATCGCCACCAAACAAGAATTCTGTATATGAATCATTTGAAAATACTTTTGGTGCATTTGTGTCATATTCATTTTCCCAACTTGCAATATTCAATGCAACATGTCCACCAACATACCATCCATTTTTAGCCTTGTCAGTATAATCATATGTTACATCATAACCGCCCTTGGCGTCACGTTTAATATAACTTGGGGCAGCATCTGCCACAGTTGTTGTCAATGCAGCCAATACGGCCAAAGATACTATTTTTTTCATGATATAAATCCTTTCCTTTTATGTACAGAGTATATCATATTTCACCCCCTATTCCAAGCGATAAAAAAAATGATTTATTGACACAGCAACAAAAAAGTTGTTTAATATATGTATAAGCTTTTATACATAGAAGGGAAAAACACCATGAAAAAATTTATTTTATTTGTGCTGGCTTTGACAATGGCTGCATGTACAAACATTCCATCAAACATAGATGGCGATCAGGTTTTCTTTGCATTTGATTCTGCAAAAATTTCTGATGACGCACGCGAAGATTTAGAATCTCAGGCATTATATTTAAAAACCAATCCAGACGTTAATGTTACAATTCAGGGTCGCTGTGACGAACGTGGCTCTACAGAATATAACTTGGCATTGGGTGCATTGCGTGCCGGTAATGCAGCACACGTTTTAATCCGCAATGACATTGAACCAAAACGTATCAAAACAATCTCTTATGGCAAAGAAAACCCAATATACAAGGGTACAGGCGAAAAAGTCTGGGCAAAAAACAGAAACGCCACAACAGTTGTAAAATAAAAAAAATTTCCCCGACCTGGGGATTTTTTTTGCAGTCAACGATTTAAGAATTATTCATTCACTAACCACTTACACTAACCACTTGCACTCAAATTCATTTTTTACTATATTCCAAATATGGAAGAAAAGACAAACATATCATTCGCAAATGTTGCCGCCAAATATGATGGCAGCCCTGAAATCTTGACTGATGTTTCTTTTAATATCGGTGCCGGTGCTTTTTACTTTTTATCTGGTGCATCTGGTGCTGGCAAAACAACATTGTTACGCCTGATATACCAATTACACAAACCAGAACGCGGTCAAATAAAATTATTTGGTAAAAATACTGGCGAATTATCACGCGATGAAATTACCGAACTGCGTCAGAAAATGGCAATCGTTTTTCAGGAATATTCACTGCTGTCCCACTTGTCTGTGTTCGACAATGTCGCATTACCGTTACGCGTACGCGGCGTTGGCGAAGATAAAATAAAAAAACTGGTGGCCAAGGTTTTAGACTGGGTCGGCCTTGGCAAATACGCAGACGCAAATCCACGTGCATTATCTGGCGGACAACAGCAACGCGTGTCTGTGGCACGTGCCATTATTGTTCAGCCTGCAATCTTGCTGGCCGATGAACCAACAGGAAACTTGGACGATGAAAATGCATCACGCCTAATGGAACTGTTTATACAAATGAACAAAATGTTCGGCACAACTATTATTCTGGCAACGCATAATAAAAAGCTGATGGAAACTTATAAATTCCCTGTGATAAAGGTCGAAAACCATCGCGTCAGTTTTACCGGTAAATCAAACCAATCTGCACCTCAATCCGATTCGGATAAAAAAGTATGGAAGGGACCAAAACCGCAAAATTATTTCACAGAACTATCAAAACAATTTGACGACATCGGAAACGCATAATGAAACGACCAATTGTATTTTCACTAATAAAAGAACAATCCAGATTTATGACAGCAATTATGTCGCTGCTGTCTTTCTTGTCCATACTGACACTGGGGGTTGCATTGGCAATTGGTACAGGCGTTACAAAATGGAATTCCCAGTGGGAATTGTTCGCAACCGTTCAAGTTACAAACCAGAAAAACGTTGAAAACGTTCAAAAAATAATCAAGAAAAATACACCTCAAATCGAATCGGTAAATGAAATTACAACTCAACAAATGCAAGACTTGATGTCCCCATGGATTTCTGGTGGAAACGCAATACAAAAATACCTGCCAAAAATGTGGGAAATAAAATTTAAAACCGAATCTGATTTAAAATCTTTTGGCACACAAGTCAAAGATTACGCACGCTTTTTAACACATGCCAACGCATTACAATCAGCAACATCCGCAGGTTGGAAAATGATACTGATGTCTGGGTTTATTTTGATACTGATGCTGGGTGCGATTGGTTTTTGTATTTCTTATATCGCCCAGAATACTGCAATGTTGCACAAACGCGAATTAGAAATACTGAATCAAATTGGTGCATCAGATAATTTTGTCGCACGACAAATGCAATTTATCGTCGCAAAAATTAGTGCAGTCGCTGCACTTATCGGCCTTGTTGCTGCGACACCAATACTGATGCTTATAATATCTGTGGCACATGGGACACGTGTTGGACTGATGGCTACAATTGGATTGACTGGATTTGGTTGGTTGATTTTGTGTTTGCTGCCTGTTGCGATTGTCATCTTTGCAATTCAAATCACACGTCGTACCACAATCAACATATTAAAAAACAGCTAAATAATGATACTACGTATTATTACACCATCTTTTTTATTACTTAGTTGCTTTGTAATTGGCGGCATGTATTTTAAATCTGTCGCACCCAGACATTGTGGCGAAATACATAATAACGACAGCATCTTTGTACTAACCGGCGACGAACGCAGAATTCCATTTGCAATAAAAAAAATCCGCGAAATCCCGAATATAGATTTGTATATAATCGGTGCTGGTGCAACAAACCTTGATAAATTAGACAGACCTGCAATTATTGAATCACGCTCAAAATCAACATATCAAAATGCACTGGCGATAAAAAAAATCGCGACAGAAAAAGAGTTAAACCGAATAGTTATTGTCACAACCGAAGATCATATAAATCGTGCAAAATACTTGATTCAATCAGAATTACCAAACACAGAAGTTATATCTTGTCCGGCCGTACTAATGGGGATGCCGCCTGCAAAAAGACTTGAACGATGGACAACAGAATATATAAAATACATCGTAACGATGCTTGGAATCAAAGAAAGCTAAACAAAAGGAAGAAGCACATGTTCAGAACTATTATTTTTAAAATCGTACTGGGGCTTTATTTTACTGCATGGTCGCCATTGTTGCTGATTGGACTGGTATCAAAAAAACTGTCACGCAAATTCGTATTTGCAGATGCAGCTGGTGTATTATTGGTCGCACGCCTTATATGTGGAATAAAATATAAAGTCCACTATCCTGCAACCGAAGAAAATGGTATTCCAAACTTGCCAAACGGAAACAAAAGAATTGACGGCAAATGTATTGTTGCCGCAAAGCATATGTCTATATTGGAAATTGCCGCTATATCAAAAGTTATGCCAAACACATTCTTTATCATGAAGCGTGAATTACTGTGGATACCGATTTACGGCTGGGCATTTTGGCGTTGTGGTATGCTGGGGGTAAATCGTGCCAAAGGTAAAACAAACATGAAAAAATTGGCCGACGACGTTGAAAAACGCGTCTTGGATGGATATACATTGGTTATATTCCCCGAAGGCACACGCGCAAAACCTGGGCAAAAAATCCCTTTAAAGCGTGGCTTGCTGCTGTTGGCACACACATTAAAACTGCCAATTTTACCAATTGGCACAGATGCAGGCCTGTATTGGCCAAAACACGGTCGTATGCATTCTGGAACCGCAAATATTTGGTTTGAACCATTATTGCCATGCAATGCATCACTAGATGAAATCAGCGATGCAATCAACCGTCACAGTGCATAAAAAAATCCCCATTTGGGGATTTTTTTAATCACACCATCCAAGACGCCGACCACCACTATATGAACGTGCCAGTTTTTGTTTTATCAAAACATTACCCAAGTCACGTCCATCAGGCAATATTACATTTGCATCAATTCGACCCAGATATTTATCGTCTTTGATATTTTGCAAATCAACCTTGGTACCAGCCGGCAACAAATCATCAACAAAATCTTTGGCGGCTTCTGCCATGGCAACCTCACGCTGGCATGCACCACTTAATTCGGGCGTATCAACATTTATCAGACGAACACGCACAGTAATTGTAATATCGTCTGCGACCTGAACACCTGCAGCAAACGTATCGCCATCCACAACATAGTCCACCACAGCTGGCACCGCCATCGCAGAACAAGATAACGACACGCCAAAGATTACACCCAAGATTTTATTCACCAACAACGCCCCCTGTTTGCATATCCCACAGTTTACGATACGCACCACCTGAACGCAACAGTTGTTTATGCGAACCGCTTTCGATAATTTTACCGTTTTTAATAACAACTATTCTGTCCATATTTCGTAATGTTGATAACCGATGCGCAATAACCAACGTAGTTTTTCCTTTCATCGCATTTTGCAACGATTTTTGAATCAACATTTCATTTTCAGAATCCAACGCAGAAGTCGCCTCGTCCAGCATCAATATCGGCGCATTTTTCAACAACGCACGCGCAATTGACACACGTTGACGCTGACCACCAGATAATTTAATACCGTTATTACCGACCAATGTATCATAACCATTTGGCTGCGATGCAATAAATTCATGAATATGTGCTTTTTTGGCAGCACGAATAACATCTGCCTTTGATGCACCAGGACGTGCATATCGTATATTCTCTAAAATACTGCGATTAAACAAAGTCGATTCCTGAGGAACAAACGATATATTCTTTCGCAAAGAATCCTGTGTTACATCACGGATATCAATACTGTTTATTTTTATCGCCCCATTATCCACATCGTACATACGCAGCAACAAATTACACAATGTAGTTTTGCCAGCGCCAGACAGTCCGACAACACCGACTTTTTCACCATTTTTAACACTTAAGTCAAATTTTTTAAATACAGCTTTGTCGCCATAGCCAAAACCAACATTATCAAAGACAACTTCGGCATCTTTTATTTTCAGTTTTTTTGCATTGTCTTTATCTATTACTGACTTATCAGCAACAACAATATCATAAGCCTTTTTTGCCCTGGCTTGTTGTACAGAATAACGACGTATCAATCTGTTCAATTTGTCAAACGAGTTGTTTATAACCAAAGCCGACGACATAACAAACACCGCATCCGATATTGCCAACACGTCATCCTTGATAAACAAGAAACACAATACCAACATACCCAGTTGTACAACATTCCACAATACCGCGGTTGGCATCCACTGACATCTAGCCAAAAAACGATCATATCTGATTAACTTAATCAATTTGGAACGACCATTATATATATATCGATTCTCGTGTTCTATATTTGCAAAATATTTGACATTCAATGCATTATTCAAGCTATCGCTACGCATACCAGAATACTTGGCGCTTTCATCCATTAACAGTTCATTATTCACTTTCAATTTTTTATTCATAAACCATTCCCACGCAACCTTGATTGTGCCATAGACCGTTAAAATGACCACAAACCAAACATTCATTGTAAACATCGCGCCAACAACAAGCACAAAGCCGATAATCGTTCCGACCATTGATACCCAGAATTCTTCAGCCAAGAAATTCAAACGCGCTGATACTTCTTGAGTCTACGAAGTTATTTGTCCGCTTGGATTATCGACAAAGAAAGAAATATCATTATCATAAACACGTTTATACAGCAAATATAATTTATATCTATGCACATACTGCTGATATTTTCCACGGACAAAATCTGCAAAAAAATACAAAAATATCTCAAAGAAATACATCCCTGCCAACAACAAAAATATCCCAATAACATGATCCCAATTTGTATTAGCCGTACTTTCAAAAATTTCTATCATCCACTTTGAAGTCAATGGTCCAAAAACCATTTGCAGAACATGGGTTAGCGTTCCACATACAAACAACACCCCAAAGAACCACGGGAACTTTTTTATCACCAGCCAATAAAATCCAAACAATGTTTTTGGAAAGTTGTACGAATCGAACACCTTGTCGTTTTGTTTTCTGTGCACTTTTCTGAACATAAGACCCCCTTATTTTAAGTTACCGGCCAATATATACTGATTTCAATAACTTATTTCAACACAAAAAATTGACGAAATTAAATTTTTTGTGCTTGATTTTTCTCTTTTTTCTTATATACTGATTGTATCAAAATTAAAGATTAAAAAAAAGACACAATTCCTGTGTCTTTTTATTTTGTAGTTTTTATAAAATTTATGGCAGTCTTGGCGACCATGTTGGTTCCAGACCATTTATATCGTCATCCAGTTCAATATCATAAACATTTTGACCCGTAATATCAATACTGCGAATATGACTGATGCGTTCAATATCATCTGAATGACGCTCTGTTTCATAATAAACCAAACGGCGTGAGCCTGGTGCCCATGATGGTGCCTCCATAAACCAGCCGCCTGCCAATATTTTTTCATTCCTGCCCTGTGGATTCATAATACCAATATAGAAAGTGTCATCTGCCATTTTTGTAAACGCAATAAATTGGCCATCGGGACTCCACGCAGGGGTCGCATATTTACCATTTCCATATGTAATACGTTTTTCTTCGCCAGTTTCTAAATCCAGCACATGGATTTGCTGACGCCCTGTTCTGTCAGAATTAAACGCCATTTTCTTGCCGTCTGGCGAATAAGACGGACTGGTATTTATAGAATTACCAAATGTCAACTGACGCAACTTTTTTGTTTCAATATCATATTCATATATATGTGTAATACCTTTTTTTACCAAAGACAATGCAATCTTTTTACCGTCTGGCGAAAAACGTGGTGCAAAGTTCATACCACCAAACTGCCCCAGTTTTCTTTGTTCACCTGTTTCTAAATCTAACGTCCAAACACTGGGGTCATCATTATAATAAGACAAAAATACAATTGTTCCCATATTTGGCGAAAAGTGTGGCGACATAACAAAGCTATCTTTATCAGACATATAACGCATACCATAGCCATCTTGGTCCATAATCGCCATACGTTTAATACGATTACCAATTGGTCCTGTTTCTGCAATAAACACAATCTGAGTATCAAAATAACCAACCTCGCCTGTCAGTCTTTCATAAATAGCATCCGCCATAATATGTGCCAAACGGCGTGCAGACTTACGCGAAGAAACCAAGGATTGCGCTTCTATCTGTTCTTTACCATTTACATCCCAAACAAAGAATTCCAGCTTATAATCTTTCTTGGACTGGGCAGATAATTTTGCCTGAACCAAGACCTGTGCTTTTATCGCCTGCCAAGATTTAAAGTTCGGCATTTCACCCATCTTTACATACTCTGGCATTGCATCATGCGACACAATATGAAACAAACCTGTACGTTTTAAATCGGCCTCAACCACTTCGCGTATCATGGCAGCATCAGCGGTTTTCACCCCATCTGTGGTTTCAAATTTCAATACAGCCACACTAATTGGCGACACGCCACCAGCAACAATATCAACCTTTAATACAGCGTGTGCAGGCAACATAAACAACGCACACGCAACAACAAAAGATAATAATTTTCTAAGCATTATAAACCCTTTCCTTGTTTATTCTTATGCAATTTTAAACAGATAAATTTCAAATTGCAAGCTACACAACCATCCACACAAACACCAACACAGCCGCCATTACAACCGTAAATATATTTGTATTGACAATTGTAAATACAATGGTATAGTTCCTTGTAAAGACTATAGTATTGTACAAAGTATAGGAGTTTGTATGCCAAACGTTATGCAACAATTATTTGTAATGAATATTGAATCATTACTGCGCGAATATGCCGCATACAAGGCATTTAACAAGTCTGATTGTGTTATAAATATGCGCATTCCCCGCCCTGTCCTGAATAAGATAAAAGAACTGGCCGACGCACAACACGTCCCATACCAGTCCCTGATATCGTCCGTATTATTCTCGCTGGCGAATATTGAAGATAAAAAATAACCACTGTCACACCACAAAAACAGAGGTCACAAATGCAACAAAAAGAACTATTTAATTTACTAGATTCCACACGACACATCAACAGAGACAACCAACAGCTTGATATATTCGCAGAATACAATATACAACACGATAATAAACCAGACGATGAATTCTGGTACCTATCTGATTTACACAATATATTAGGCCCATCCATAATACCAACAGAACTGGTTTTTGGAAATCAAATTTGCAGCAAGATAATCGTCCCCTATGACATAAACAAAAAAAGATTTCCAAAATTAACAATCGAACAAACACACGATTTCCAAAAATCACACTCCAAACACATAGAACGCAAAATAAAACTAAATTCGCTGCCATTTGGCAACAATGTCGACCACAAAGTCACCAGATATGCATGTTGGTCTTTTGTAAAAGATAATCCAGACGCACTGTATGCATACATATATTTTATGATACCTGCTTGCTGGTCAAACGCATCATTTAAAGAAATAACAAACATAACAGCACAATATGAACGAATAAACGCACGCCATAACATATCTGAAAAAGAACGACAGCTTGGCGGCATTATAAAACATTTGGGCGGTGCCCACGGTTTATTTTACCACACATCAACACCTGCATTATTCCTTGGCCATACTGCGGACGAAATCAAAGACATGTACGATATACCACATAAAAACAACGACCCATTGCTGAACTATATGAGTGCACCGCTATTGAACGCTAAAAGTAAGGCGATTACAAAAACAATCAACCGATTTAATGCACAACCCACATATAATCATACACTGAACAAATTACATGATATATTGTGCGAAGAATTACGAAACGCCAGAAACGAAACTTATAAAGCAACCGGCTTTGTACCAGAAAAACAAATAATCAAATTCAGCATTGATTATATACAAAAACATAAAAAAGAAAAAGAAATCATATTTATGCAAAAATACGCAAATCAAAAAATAAAGCAATAAAAAATCCGGCATCGCCGGATTTTTTTAACCATTCCATGTCGCAAATTCTGGGATACAACCTGCTTTACCTGCAGCACTCATCAAAAAGCTAATGACTGTACCGATACCAAACAGCAACACAAAACCAACCAACATACCAACGCCTTTTTCTTTAAACTTTTCCAGTTTAACTTCGCCCGGTTTTGTAATGAATTCCCATGCCCACTGTGCAATCAAGAACCCAGCACCAATAAACGCCAGTGTACGCAATGTGCCCAACAAACCGCCCAAGCTTCCGACCAGTTTGCAGATACCCGAATCAACATCTGTCGACGACGATGCCGCCATTGCAGGCACCGCAGACGCCATCAAACCAACAATTGCAAAATTTACCTTGTTTATAAGTTTTTTCATAATAAACCTCTTGTCCTTTTCTTTTATTCTATCACAAAAAACAACCTATTTCAAATAATAATCACAAATAAAAAAACCGCCAATTGGCGGTTCGTTTATTATTTTACAAAAACATACTTTTTTGTTGTCTTTTTTTGACAGCAACCGCAATCTGATTTAACCGCAGCCTTTGGTGCAACAGTTGTCAAAACCTGACGTTCTGTGCGTTGAATTTGACCCGCAATGTCATTCAAATACAAATCACGGCACATTGTGTTGCGATATACAATTTCTTTATCTGTGTCCAATTCACGAATATCGCTTGAATAGCGACGGCCCGCTTCTGTTGACATAAAGATACAATCTTCGCCATCTTGAACATAGCGAACATCACCCCTGTAATAATCATAAGATGAACAACCGGCCAGAACAACCAAACCAAACAATACAAACAAAGTCTTTTTCATTTTTTTACCCTTTGTAAAATTACCGTTTTCTCTGTCCGGCCCCCGATTCGTAGTAATTGTTGCAAAATTTAATCAGTTGTCAAGGAAAGCCACTAAAAAAACTAACACACAAATGCACAAAATATGCTATAATCCAATCAACAAAGAGGATTTTTATGAAGTATACAGAACTGGGACTGGTAAACACCAAACAAATGTTTCACGACGCAATCGCTGGCAACTATGCAATACCTGCATTTAACTTTTATAACATGGAAACATTGAATGCAATACTTGCTGCTGCACGCGAAACACATAGTCCTATAATACTGGCCGTATCCGAATCCGCACTAAAATATATGGGCAGCGATATGTTAATTGGGATGATACGCGGTGCAAACATTCAACCACACGAACAAATCGCCCTGCACTTGGACCACGGTTCAAGCATAGACACCTGTAAAAAAGCAATCGAACTTGGATTTTCATCCGTCATGATTGACGCCAGCAAATTGCCCTTTGACGAAAACATAAAAACTTCAAAAGTTGTCGTTGAACTTGCACACAAACACAACGTGTCTGTCGAAGCCGAACTTGGAACACTGGGCGGAATCGAAGACGAAAATACATTTGGCACAATCGGATATACCAATCCAGCAGATGTTGAAAAATTTGTAAAAGAAACAAATATTGACTCATTGGCCGTCGCCATCGGAACCAGTCATGGCGCCTATAAACGCAAAACCGCATCCGAAGAATTGCGATTCGACATTTTAGCAGATATCGCTACACAACTACCCGGATTTCCCTTGGTATTACATGGTGCATCAAACATTCCACAAAAACTAATCATAACAATAAATGAATTTGGCGGAAAAATATCGAACGCCCTTGGAATCGACGAAATCCAACTGCGTCGTGCAACAAAATTGAATATTTGCAAAATAAATGTAGACAGCGATTTGCGTTTAGCCTTCACAGCTGGCATTCGCAAATCATTGGCACAAAATCCAAACAACTTTAACCCACGCGATTATTTAAGAGAGGCACAAATTGCAATAACGCAAACATGTATCGACGAAATAAAAAACATCATGGGCAGCGAAAACAAATATTAGCGAAAAAATAAATTAGTGATTAGTGGTTAGTGGTTGGTGATTAGTGGTTAGTGGTTGGTGGTTAGTGGTGGCAAAATTTTTGTTATGTTGTGTTATTAAAGATAGATAGATATTATTCAAAATTTATAAGAGCCATCCCCTGTCCGTGATTAGCGTAAAAAATAAAAGATAATGGTATAGATAAACGGGTTGGTAATGGCGTAGTGTACATAACGTTACATGAGATTTCCACCAACACCATTCACGATTAGCGGTAAAAATAAATTAGAATGATTTAGATAAAAACAAATCGGGAATCGTAGTGTACAAACGCTACATGAGATTCCCGATTTGTTTTTAGATGAATTATTATAATTTATTTTGCACGTTCGACGTATTCCAGGGTTTCAGTATTTACTACAATCTTTTCACCTTGTTCGATAAACAAAGGAACCTGAACACGAACACCGTTATCCAAAATCGCAGGTTTGCCGCCACTGGACGAAACAGTCTGACCCTTTAATGCAGGCTCTGTTTCTTCAACGATTGCAATAACTGTTTTTGGCAAAGAAATAGACACCGGCTGACCTTCGACAAAGTTTGCCTTTACAATCATTTCTGGTGCCAAGAATTTCATAGATTCGCCCAATGAATCAACAGGCATTGTAAACTGTTCATAATCAGACAAGTTCATAAAGAATGCATCTGTACCGTCTGCATACAGATATTGACAGTCAAAATCTTCAACCATCAGTTTTTCAACCTTGTCCTCTGCACGCCAGCGGTCGCCACCTTTGTTACCAGAGTCAATGTCACGCAAGTCTGCCTGAACAAACGCACCACCCTTGCCTGGTTTAACCTTGGTAATAGATGTAACAGAATAACGTTTACCATTATGTGAAATCACCCAACCAACACGCATATCATTTGCAATATAAGACGCCATAATAAATACCCCTTGTTTAATTTAACTGTTTGATTATACGAACGAACAAATTCAACGCAAGAACTTTTTATTGCGAATTTCGTTTATTTGCCCAATATCTGTCGATACTATCCATAATCAGTTTGTCTGCAGCCTCTCTATCTGCCCAACCAATAACCTTGGACCATGCATGCGGCTGCAGATCTTTATAATGCTGAAAGAAATACTTTATCTTGGACCGCAAAATCGCAGGCAACTGTTCAATAAATTCTGTATCTGTATAAAATGGATCAACCTTGTCGCGTGGAACGCAAATAATTTTCTCGTCCCCACCTGCCTGATCTTCCATCAACAAAGCACCAATTGGACGCACCTCAATTAAAATACCTGGACGCAGTGGTGCATTACAAACAACAACACAATCCAACGGATCGCCATCATCCCCCAATGTACCAGGGAAATAACCGTAATTTGCAGGATACGCCATTGGCGTATGTAAAATTCTATCTGCTTTTAACAAACCTGTTTCTTTATTAATTTCATATTTAACATATCCACCTTCGGCAACCTCTATAATCGCATTCATCTTTTTTGGTGGCATTGAACCTGGTGCAATTTCATCTAATATCATAATTTCCTCTTTTGTTTGTAGTCACAAGGGTACCATAAAAATTTCAATTTGCAATTTATTGCCAAAATAAAAACCGTCATTTGACGGCTTTTATTTTTTTGTTTTACATTCTCATCGGCATCAGTACATATAATGCATCTGTATCTTTATCCGTAGAGTTTATTTTTGTTGGTGCCAATGGATCCTGCATCTCCATTTGGAATTTTTCACCTTGAACCTGACCTGCAACATCTAACAAGAATTTTACATTAAACACAACAGTAAACGATGCATCACCATTATATTCAATATCTAATTCTTGGGTCGCAGTACCAGCATCCGGACTAGACGCATTTATAACCAATTTATTCATACTGAAAGTCAATTGAACAGACTTTGTTTTATCAACGCTGGCGACAGAAACCAAGTCAACCGCATTTATAAACTGCTTTCTATCCAAGATTGCAATCTTGTCATTACCCTTTGGAATAACAACGCGATAGTTTGGATATTGTGCATCAACTAACTTACTTGTTAAAATAGCAGATCCAACTGTAAAGCGAGCCTTGGTATCAGACAACTCTACAGTTACATCATCAACATTGGCATCTTCTAACAATTTAGACAATTCACCAATTACACGACGTGGCAAAATAACAGATGGCATTTCTGCACTACCTGTTGGTGCAGGCATCGCACATAACGCCATACGCTGTGCGTCTGTTGCAACAGCAGTCAATTTTGTTTCACCGCTATCATCAGAAATATGGAAATAAATACCACCCAAATGATAACGAACATCGTCTGTTGGGATTGCAAACTTGGTCTGATTTATCAGATGTGCTAAATCGCCCGTTGTCATTTGGAATTTAGTAGTCAAATTACTACCCGCCATTGCAGGGAAGTTTTCAGCAGGCAACGTTGGCAAGCGGAACACCGCACGACCACTGGATACAACCAACTGATCACCAGATTGTTTAAATGATATTTCTGCATCATCCGGCAATTTACGAACAATATCGTACAACATCTGTACAGGAACAGTTGTTTTACCACCCAATGTGATATCCGCTGCTACATGTTCAACCAATTCTAAATCAACATTTGTTGCGGATAAAATCAAATCATCTGCAACTTCTAATTTTACATTCATCAATATCGGCAGTGTTGCACGCTTTTCAACAATAGACTGCATATGTCCCAGCGCACGTATCAAAACCTGACGAAATACTGAAAATTCCATTATACGCTCCTGTTTCCTTTTACTTATATATGTGTTTTCCCACATTCGTTGTGTTTAGTGTAACAAAAAACACCGATTCGGTGCAAGACCAAAAGAACGTAAAAAACAAGATATTAGGTTTTATTCCGCAAGAATGCCGTTTTCTTGATTATTCTTATGAATTATATTACCCAACAGTTCCGACACAGGCACCGCCAACCATTCAGGGTCATCACGATGCAACGGAGCACCTTGTTCCAAAGCAGTTTTACATGGATGACTGTCGGCCAACCAGTTTTCCAACAAATCACCGGCAACCAATCCAATACCTGCACCAGCAACCAAACTTAAACCACCCGTCAATGGTGCCAGCAGCAAACCAATTCCCGTTGCAGACGCAACCTTGCCCGCAACAGCAGCACCACTTATTTTAATATCAGGTTCGGCCAAATTACCTGTCAAAGCGATAGAATTCACAACTTTACCCGTCAACGACAATTTCAACCCACGCACAGGAACCGTCGTCAAAGACAAATTCATTTTTTCGCCACCTAAGTCTAACCTGCCAGCCAAACGAACATTTATCGCATTAGTCTCGATTGCGAATCCATTTTGTGTTTCAAAAACGCCATCACGCAATTTTGCATTCAATGCCAAACAAGAAATCTTTATTTGGTTATACTTTTTTTCAGAATTAAATAAATCTTGAATACCGTGTCGCAACGTTGTTAAAAAATCCGCACCATACATATAGGCAACAAGTTCAGAATGTGCATACCCAGCCCCCACAGAATAAACACTTACAGGTCCGGTCAAATTCTGCATGACCTCTGATAAATTTTTACCATGCGTTTTAACATACAAATCAATATTCACTGGCAATTCTGATATAAAATCAGAGCTATTTATTTCTTTTAAAATTTCTCCTACATAAACATCTTTAGCCATGAAACCGACATCCGCAGTCAAAACACCGTCGCCATCTACATCGCCATCAATTGCAAACTCAACATTACCATCAGCAATAGACAATTCAGAATCAACCCTGATACGATTATCTCGTGCCTTTAATACCAAATCCAGGTTTTGAATATTCAAGTTGCGATACATAATAAAGTCATCTATTTCTACATTTATATCTACTGCCCTGTTCCAAAACAATTCACCGAACAAAGGGATATCTTTGAACACATTCAATTCTCGATTAGGACGCACATATTTTTTCAACCCATTACTTGGGAATATTTTTGTTAAATCAAATTTATGCGAATAAACATACACATCTATTATCGGAATATTTTTTCCCCAATCATATATACCAGACACAGTAAATTCTGTACCATTTATATTCACGTCCGATTTTCGCAAAGTAATTTTTTTTCTATCTAAACCACCTGCTAAATTTACTTTTACATTATTTATGTTTGAAATTTTTTTCCCGAAAAACTTTCCAATATTTGACACATTCGGCAACTCACCTTTTACAATAAAATCTATCGGCATTTTACTGGTGCCTTCCAAGGCAATATTTCCAATCAAGGCCTCTCCGCCCGTAGATATAGCAACCTGCACCGGATAAATTTTACGCTCTGGATTATATTCAGACATAGAAATGATAAAAGAAGAAACATCCTCATCAAATTTTATCCACCCAGAATATTCACGTTTATCGCCTTTGTGAAGCAAACGAACATTCAATCCAGATAATTTATATTTTTTTCCAAAAACATCGGCTTTTAACTTTCTAATTTCGACACCACCCAGTCCAGAAACTTTTATTGGATATTTTTCCGGAGATTTTTTTTCTGTCGTATCAGAAACATTCGTCTTAAATTTTGGGATAGAATATTGCCCTGCTTCATTTTTCTCAACATTGATATTTACATCATACATTCTGATATTTTGGATTGTAGGTCTGTCCTGAAACAACGACACCAAATTCAATCTTACATCTATCTTATCTGCACTGTATGCATATTTACTTTTCGCCCAATCTGCATTTGCAATACGAACATCATTCAATTCTATTTTTGGTCGCAAAGATAATTTCCAAGACACATCGCCATCAACCTGAACAGGCATTCCTATTGCATCTTGCAGTACTGCAACAATACTACCTCGTAACGTATCCAAATTGACCTGACTTAACGCCACAACCAATGCAACTGCCAAACCAACAAAGCTTAAAGCAACCATTCTTACAATCGAAAAAAACAAACTTTTGCGTACAATCATGGCATTTTAAATTCCAAAAACTTCATTATTGGCAACATAAATTCAGGCACTGGTGCACGCAATGTCATCATACGACCTGTACTAGGATGCTGAAATGTAATCTTGTATGCGAACAAGAACAAATTATTTGTAGACAACATAGACTGTAACACACTGTCTACATTTTGACGTCTGCCATACAAAGAATCGCCAACAATCGGTGCATTTAACGTAATCGCACTGTGCAAACGCAACTGATGTGTACGGCCGGTTTTTGGCGAAAACTGCACCCACGACAACGCAGATGTTGCGTTCGACAAAACCTTGTAATCTGTAATTGCACGTTGTGGTCGTGGGCCGGTGCCATTATTTAATCTGACAGGCGTATCGAACACCTGGCCTTTTAGCATGAAATTATCTATGGTCCCATATTTTGGATTTACATCTCCATTTAGCAATGCTAAATACTCTTTGTGTGCTTTTTTGCTTTGAAACGCATCCGCCAAGAATTGTGCTGCATGTTGATTTTTTGCAACAACCAAGACACCGCTTGTCTCTTTATCCAAACGATGCACCAATGAAATCTTATCATATGGGAACAATGCGGCAGCCATTTTATCAACCGATTTTCTGATACCAGTTCCACCTTGTACAGCCAATCCTGCAGGCTTATTAAACACAACAATATCATCATCATTATGAATAATACATTGACGCAATTTCTCTAAATCTTCCAGCGAAAAACGTTCCCCACTTTCTGTTTTTTTCACACGTGCACCCGCATATGACATAACTGTTGGAGGCACACGCACAGCATCGCCTGTACGCAAGATTTCTTGACCTTTGACACGTTTTGAATTTACACGAATTTGTCCACCACGACACAACTTATAAAATTCACGCTGTGGCATAGAAGGAAACTGTCGCAAAAACCAACGCAACAAACGCGTTCCATCTTCTACTTTTGAAATCTCTATAAAATCCGCCATATAGACGCCTTTTTTGAACTATTCACCAAAGACGATTTGAACACTATTTTTACCGTTTTCTGCATCACAAGAACCAGAAGCACCACCTACTTTACCATCGGACATCTTATATCCAACCGAATCGGACCACGCTTTTGCAACCAACGATTTACATTCTGATTGACCTAAACCATCGACCGTTACGACAAACTGACGTGCATTAGACGGATCAACAGATAAAGAATACGAACCACCATATGGATTTTTATCAGACATACCAATTACACTGAAAATAGTTGCACCGTTCATATTGGAAAAATCATCATATTCCGCGTGAATATTACGAACCATCGTGACCATTTGTACAATTTCATCATTTACAGCAGTCAACTTTTGAGTACGCATTGCTGTTGAAATCATACCAATTGCACCAACAGTAATAACACCCATAATTGCCAACACACCCAACATTTCAATCATTGAACGTCCAGATTCTTGATTCATAGAAAAACCTCTTATTTGCTATTTATACTTTTATATTCTATCATAAAAGTTATGAATATTCAATTTTCTGATTTAATAGAAAACGCACCCGCCGCACCAGGCGTATACAAGATGTATGACGCGGACGGCAATCTGTTATACGTGGGCAAAGCTAAAAATCTATATAACCGCTTGCACCAATATACAGATATTTCAAAACTAGAATTACATAAACAGGTCATGCGTACACTTGTTACACGCGTTGACTGGGAAACCGTTCCAACAGAATCGGACGCCCTTGTACGTGAACAAGAACTGATAAAAACACAAAAACCCAAATACAACATTATGCTGACAGATGGTAAAATGTATCCTATGTTAGCACTGACGAACAGTGAATTTCCACGTCTATTAAAATTTCGCGGCAAAACATCACAACGTCGCGACGTATACGGCCCATACCCATCTGTATCAGCACTAAACGAAACAATAAAAACGATTCAAAAAGTTTGCCAATTACGCACATGCACCGACATACAGATGAACAACCGATCGCGTCCATGTCTGCTATATCAAATCGGTCGTTGCAGCGGTCCATGTTGCTATCCAGACAAACAAAAATACACAGAAAACGTGCGTACAGCACGAAAAATACTGACTGGCGACAGCACACCAATAATTGCAAACTTAACACAACAAATGAAAGAGTATTCTGCAAACATGGATTATGAATCCGCTGCAATTACACGCGACAAAATCGCCGCATTAACACATACTGCAACACGCGGTATACGGCAAAATCCGTCGTACACACCAAATTTAGATTGGGACAAAACAGTATCAGAACTGGAAAAATGGTTAAATCTAAAAATCAACTTTGCAGGCGTATTTGACAACTCTCATTTATTTGGAAAAAACCCTGTTGGTGCAATGGTAACATTCGGGCATAACGGCTTTGAAAAATCGGGTTATAGACATTTTAAATTACACGACAAAACACGTGCTGGGAATGATATTGCAATGATGTCAGAATTTATTGAACGTGCTGTCAGTCACGGTCCAAAACTTGATTTAATCATTGTTGACGGTGGCCCTGCACAATGGAATATTGCGAACAAACGTGCAAATGGCATTCCTGTTATTGGCGTAACCAAAGGCGTTGTTCGTGATGGCGACGAACACTTTATTATGCCAGACGGCAATGAATACTTTGACATGCCAAAAGACAGTCCTTTATTTTTAATGTTACGTGCTGTACGTGATGAAGCTCACAGATTTGTAATTACATATCACCGCAACACACGTGCAAAACAAATGACAGCATCTGTACTGGATGAGATAGACGGTATTGGACCAACACGAAAACGTACATTATTGCAACATTTTGGAACCGTACATGCGATTATGGACGCAGATATAAACGCACTAAAAAAAGTCCCCGGCCTTGGAAAAAATGCGGCAAAAAAAATATATGCCCATTTTCATACAGAAGTGATATAATACACCTTAGAAACAAAAAGGAGAAAACTCATGAAATTCTTTGTAAATTTCTTATCATCATTTCGCATCGCAACCGCATTTGCGATAATTCCAACATTACTATTCGGGATGTATTGGACAACATTTATACTTTTTACACTGGGTGCAATATCTGACTGGTTTGATGGTTTCTTGGCACGAAAATACAATGCTTGCACAAAAATTGGTGGTGTATTAGATCATATTGGCGATAAATTACTGGTCGTGAACACATTCATTATGTTAGCTATTATGATGCCAGTATGGTTTGTCATTGTTCCGATTATTATTATGATTTGTCGCGAGCTGTATATCTCTGGCCTACGTGAATTCTTGGGCACACAAAAAATAGAAATGCCTGTACCAAAGGCACGTTTTTCCATGGGAAAAATTAAAACAACATTTCAAATGATTTCAATCTGTGCATTTTTACTAATCTTTGCAATCGGCACACTAATCACACCTGAAACAGACAGCCGTTTCATAATGTATTTAATTTACGCTTTACCACAGGTTGCCATTTGTGGATTATGGTTATCTTTAATTTCGTCTATTTGGTCTGCAACACAATACACAATTACATTTGTAGGCCACCTAAAAAAATTAAATTAAAGAAAACTTATATATGCAATAAAACCGCCGTATACGGCGGTTTTTACATTTCATTTTTTTTATTTAAAACCAGCCTTTTTTATCTGATTTTAAATCTGCGAATTCAGACAACAATTTCTTTTGCTTGTCAGATAATTTTGTTGGGATTTTTATTGCGATATCAACATACAAATCACCAAACACACCACTGCGACGTGGATTAGGCATACCATGCCCACGCACACGAAGTTTTTCACCAACCTGTGTACCTGCGGGAACCTTGACTGCAAGTTTTTTATCATCTATGGTTTCAATTTCAATTTCGCCACCCAACGCCAACGTTGTAAAAGGTACATCCACACGCATAATCAAATCATTTCCAACACGATCGAATCGCTTGTCAGGACGCACACGTATATCCAAATAAAAATCACCAGACGGCCCACCATTTGCACCTGCTTCACCCTGTCCTGCCAAACGCAATCTGGTGCCATCTTCAACACCAGCAGGTATTTTGACATCTAGTGTACGTTGTTTATGTTGAGTCCCTGTTCCATCACATTCAGAACACTTTTTACTAATCTTGCGTCCCAGACCATTACATTCTGGGCATGGCGATTCGGTTACAAAAAACCCTTGGCGTGTTTGAACAAAACCACTGCCACCACAACGCGAACAAACAGGTGCTGGTTCACCATTATCAGTTCCATTTCCATGGCATTTTTCACACGTTACATTACTTGAAAATTTTACTGTATGTGTTTTACCAAAGTATGCATCTTTTAAATCTATAACCACTTCGTCCAACAAATCACGACCGCCACGCTGTGGTGCACCACGTTGTGGTCCACCACCAAAGCCACCACCGAAGCCAAATCCGCGCATTGCTTCGCGTAAAATATCTTCCATGCCGGCACCACCACCCATATCAAAGTGGAACGCACCATTGCCAAATGGATTGCCACCAAACCCTGCACCAGATGCATTACCACCAGCAAATGCAGCATCGCCAAAACGATCATAAGCAGCACGTTTTTGTGGGTCTTTCAGAATATCAAAAGCATTATTTACTTCTTTAAATTTTTCTTCGGCATCTTTGTTATCAGGATTTCTGTCTGGATGATATTTCATCACCAGTTTATGATATGCTTTTTTTATATCGGCATCTGTTGCATCACGTGCAACACCCAAGACTTCATACGGATTTTTATTCATTTTACAATTCCATGGTATTTTTCATTGTTACAAAATATATAAGACAGCCAATAAAAAAATCAAGTCCATAAATATAAATAGGCTTAAATTCTTTGGGCTTGCGAAAAATTTAAAAATGTTCTAATAATAATATCACTATGACAGAGAAAAATACACACACATATGATGCATCAGATATACAAGTTCTTGAAGGCTTGGAACCGGTTCGCCTGCGTCCAGGCATGTATATTGGTGGTACAGATGAAAAGGCATGGCATCACTTGCCAGTTGAAATCATGGATAATTCCATTGACGAAGCGGTGGCTGGTTTTGCAAAAAAAATAACTGTAAACTTAATCGATTCTAAAACAATTGAAATCGCAGACGATGGTCGCGGAATCCCTGTGGACGAACACCCAAAATATCCAGGCAAATCTGCACTAGAAGTTATTTTAACAACGCTGCATTCTGGCGGTAAGTTTAACAATAACGTCTACAAGACCAGTGGTGGCTTACACGGGGTTGGTTCTGCGGTTGTAAATGCCCTATCATCAGAAATGATTGTTGATATTGCACGTGATGGGTATAACTGGCATCAGACTTTTTCACGTGGTATTCCGACCTGCTCTATGCAGCGTATGGATGCAACAAAAAATCATGGCACAAAAATCCGATTTACACTTGACGATGAAATTTTCGGTGCGAACGCAGTATTTAAACCGGTCAAAATATATCGCATGGCACGTGCCAAGGCATTCTTGTCTCGCGGCATAAAGATAGATTGGCATTGCAATCCAGAATTGTTGACCGAAGATATGAATATTCCTGCAACAAAAACATTTTATTATCCAAACGGTGTTGCAGATTTCTTGGCTGAAAAAACAGATTCAAAACCACGCATTTTACCACGAATATTTAGTGGAAGTGTTGATTTCCCAGATGACAGTGGACGCGTTGAATGGGCATTGACATTTTTAACAGATGAAAATGGTGCCGCATCGGACGACGGATTCTTTTCATCATACTGTAACACAATCGCAACAATTGACGGTGGCACACACGAAACCGGCTTTAAATCCGCAATTACCAAGGGAATAAAAGCATACGGGGAAAAAGTAAACAATAAATCTGCAGCGACAATTATTGGTGAAGACGTATTTGATTCTGTTGCTGCGATTGTATCTGTATTCTACAAGACACCGCAATTCTTGGGTCAAACCAAGGAAAAATTATCAAATCCAGAAATTGCACGCTATACAGAAAATGCCCTACGCGACCCGTGGGAGATGTTCTTGGCATCTGATCCAAAGACTGCAAACGCATTACTGGATTTTGTAATCAACTTAGCAAATGCACGTATCAAAACCAAACAAGTCAAAGACGTTGCACGCAAAACCCCAACTAAACGTATTCGCATGCCCGCGAAACTGGCAGATTGTTCAAAACACGGAATTGCCGGCACAGAATTATTTATTGTAGAGGGTGAATCAGCTGGTGGTACTGCGAAACAGGCACGTGATCGTGCGACCCAGGCAATTATGCCATTACGTGGCAAGGTTTTAAATGTTATATCAAATTCAGACGAACGCTTTGGTGCAAACAAAGAATTAAACGAACTGATTGATATTATCGGTGCTGGCACTGCCAAAGATTGGAACGAAGATAAACTGCGTTATGAAAAGATTATCGTCATGACCGATGCTGACGTTGACGGCAGTCATATTGCATCATTGCTTATGGCGTTTTTCTATCAATATATGCCACAGTTGATATATGGCGGTCATTTGTATCTATCTTGTCCCCCATTATATAAATTGACCTGCGGCACAGAATCAATCTATGTTGACAGCGACGAAGAACTGGAAAATCTAAAAGCAACCAAGTACAAAAATAAAAAGGTTGAAATTTCTCGATTCAAAGGTTTGGGCGAAATGATGCCAAACCAGCTAAAAGAAACAACGATGTCACCAAAAACACGCCGTTTGATTCGTGTTGAACTGCCACCTCGTACCGAAGAAGGTGCCGAAGACACAGAAAAAACACGAACGATTGTTTCTGAACTGATGGGCAAAAAACCTGAATTTAGATTTAAATTCATAACCGAACATGCCCAATTCGTCAAAGACCTATTCGTATAAAAAAACCGGAAATATTCCGGTTTTTTTATCTCAATTTAGACTGTTTAAACATTGACCACAGCCCCATTTTTTTAATTTCCTTTTTCTTTTTTCTTGGCAATTTATCTGCGAGTATCATTTTTACTTGTGCATCTTCATATGATTTTTTCGAACTATTCACAGTCCCACCATACGCAGAAATATAATAATTTATAAGTTTTTTTGTTCCATATTTTGGTTTATATCTATTATTATCAAAACCATTTCTTAATGTACGCAATACTTTCAGTGCAAGTGCACGCTCTTCTGCTGGAATATCTTTTATTTCACGTGTAAAAGTAGACAATCCACGCCCACCACGTGAAAACCATCCCCAACCACTAGAAAAGAAACGACGATCTAAAACCTCTAAATAATAATCACGAACAGGTTTACGTTGTTCATGTCTCAAATTTTCAAATATCGTACGCAACCCCTCTAAATCCAATATTGAAAAATGAGAACCAGGCATATTTTGTACAATGTGCCAGATATGTGCCGGTTGATAATCCGATTGCAAATTGTACTTTATTAGTGTATCTGGTAAATAATCAATAATGGCATTTCTGGTTGGAATACGTCCATGACGTGCTTCAAAATCTTTTTTTAGCATTACATACCCTTTTACTCTTGCCAAAATTATATCATAAACATACACCTGATACAAACAGATAAAAAAAAGCCCATTTGGGCAGATTTTATTTATATTCTTTGATTAACTGTTGAATCTGGGCAGATAATACCAAATCTGTCGCCTGTTGTTTTTCAATTTGACGAATCGCATACAAAACTGTTGCATGATCGCGACCGCCAACAAAATTACCAATTTCAGACAAAGACAAACCTGTCACATTCTTTAATACAACCATCATCATCTGACGTGCCAATACCAAAGAACGACTGCGACCATTACCACATACCGCATCATATGATACAGCTAACTTTTCACACATTTCACGAACCATCGCGGATGGTGTTTTTGTCTTTTGCAATGTGTCAGCTAACAAGCGTTGTGCAACATCCATATCAACAGAAGTCCCCATCAAATCTGCATACGTTTTGATTTTTGTTGCAATACCAGCAATCAAATGACCGTCGTTTGCAATGCGTGCAGATAATGCACTTGCAACATCAGATGCAACACCTGCACGTTGAAGCATGATATTTTTCACATGTGCATTCGGTGCAACAACTTCGGCAGTCAAACCTGATGCCAATAATGACTGAACACGTCTGTCTAAACCTGTCAGATTATTCGGTGCCGCATTTGCTGTCAAAACAACATTCTTGCCGGCATTACGCAAATCAACAACCAATTGCAAAAATTCTTCGGTTGATGCCTTTTTACCAGACAAACCTTGAACATCATCTAAAATAAAGACATCACAATTACGACAGAAATCTTTGAAACCAAAAACATTATATTCTTTTAATGAACGTGAAAAATCAGAAACAAATTGCGATGCAGTCATTTTAACAACACGACCTTGGGATGCACCTGCGATACAATCAGTCAATAATGTCTTACCACATCCGGATGCACCATAAATAAACAGCGGTGAAAAAGAAACTGTACCCGCTGCTACTTTTTTACATGCAGACAATACAAACAAATTATCATCACTGCATACAAAAGAATCAAATGAAAGCTTGGCAGATACCACAGCTGTCACAGGTGCAAAGTTCTGTGTCTTATTATCATTTGCAACAGAAGCCTTTGCGACAGGTGCAGTATTAGAACGAACAATAATTTTTGCACCCAAACCAAATTCGTTTGCAACAGACAAAATCAAGTTACCATAAACACTGTTGATAAAGTCAGCCGAGAATTGATTCTGTGCACCCAAAACCAAAGTATTATTTATAATGTCAAAATTTAATGGTGCGATCCAAGAAGTAAAGCCTGCAGAATCAATTTTTGCGGCAATGGCCCCCTTGATATTTTCCAAGTTAGTCATTGTTACATTTGCCATTGTCTGCATATCGTTTTCTCCTTTCCTTCCCTAAAAGAGTTTCCTGCCCTTATTGTGCTTTGGTTTGCAAAAGCCATCCACATAAAATGCCAATATCCTTTCTATTATTGGCCTTTTATCTGCCCTACTTTTTCATCCCCCTCACACAGTGACCGAAAACCAATGTTGTTTATTCTTGGGACACAAGAACAACCACCCGTTTTCGCACCCATCAAATGCCAATTTATATCAGCATTTAATTTTCGGAACCTCTGATTTATTTTTTCTAAATCTGACGTTCCAATTCACAAGGTTTTATCCCCGCCTTCTCGATTGATTTTTTCTCTCAATCTTGTTTTGGATACGTCAAATAATTTATAAGATAATTTTCAGTTTACAACCAAATATTAAACATTTTTTGAACATTTACTTTTTGACAACGATTCGTTTTTTTGCCTGTTTTCTGCCGTTTGTATATACACTGTATATACATGAAAAGAATCATACACGAACATACCCACCATCAACCTTTCGTATCAAGCCTTGCAATTCCAAGACAACTAATTCTGTCTTGATTTCCGAAACCGATTTTTTGACAAGTTCTGCCAATACAGATTCTGACACAGGAACCGAACCAATTTTATCAAATACAGAATTTTCCGAATCGAATTTTTTCTGATTTTTTATTTCCATTTTTTCTTTTCTGGTTTCTTTAAAGAAATCTTGAACACCCATACACAATTTTGCACACCCATTCCGAATCAGTGAATTTGGCCCTGCACCGCGGGAATCAGACGGATGCGACGGTATTGCCCAAACATCACGACCAAAATCGATTGCGAATCGTGCAGTTGTCATTGAACCGGATTTCATATCAGCCTCGCTAAGAATCAATTTATCAGACATTCCTGCAACCCAACGATTTCGTTGTACAAAATTTGTTGCCACTGGCACAAAACCAACTGGCATTTCGCTGATAATGGCACCACGTTCAACAATTTCCCAATATAACGATTCGTTTTCCAGCGGCCATATATAATCAACACCCCCTGCCAATACAGCAATCGTATTAGAATTTCCGCATGCACGTAACGCCCCACGATGTGCAGCAGTATCAGTACCAACCGCCATACCAGACACAACAGAAAAACCACGTTCTGCGAAACCATCCGCCACATCTGCCACAAATTTCATCCCACTGGCTGTCGCATGACGCGTACCAACAATAGATACTGCCGGTTTCGCCAAAGCTTCCAAATTTCCACGTACAGTAATTATTGGTGGATGATTTTTTATATTACGTAATGCAAACGGATAAAAAGGACTATCATCAGACAGATAGTGAATATTCATCTTTTGTGCATTATCCATTTCACGTAAAACACTGTCACGAAATTCCGAATCAGGATTTAAAAAATCAACAACAGCATCCACTGAGCCAAATTTACGTATCAGTTCTGCATAGCGAACAGGCCCAATTTTTGGTGTACGAATAATCATTAACTTTTTAAAAAAATCTGACATAACTATACTATACGATATTCATATGATTAAAAACCAATAAAAAAATCCGCAAATGCGGATTTTATTTTGCTAGATCAAATAAATCATCAAACTCGTTACACTTTTGGCTTATTAACATTTCTGTTGTTGTATCGTATCTAACTCTTTCACAGACTGTTTTAAAATCTCTCAACGTGTTAATTATCTTTGTGTATTCTGCATTATCTGTTTCTTTCAATTCCAATATTTTAGAACGCCAGAACGCAGTATTACTCATCGACTTTTGGCCCTCTACCTTGCCACCGATTAGTTCGTTACCAAACAATTCCATTGCACCAACACCAATTCCAGCCCCGCCAACCACAGCACCGACCGTTCCCAAAACACGTGCAGTCTTTTTAGCATCCAAGATACGCTTTTCCATATCAGCCCTATCAACCCAAGAACCACAAACTATATTTTGTCCTATCTGAAAATATTTTCCACTTACATCACTAAGGTCAATTCTATCGTCATCTGATTTTAATGATACCTTGACAAAACAAACATTATTATCGGGATTTTCCATATCTTCGACCATAGAAGAATAATCATTTAAATCACTATATCTTGATGCCCACACAAAGGTATTACCAATTCCGATATTATTAGCCACACAGGCATCTCGTTCAGCCTTGCGTGGATCAGCATCAATTGCAGGCAACATATATTCTGGCGTAACCGCCAAACTTGCAGTCATTCCACCAGATGTATTTACAGCATTTGCTGCCGCCATTGCAGAAATCTGAGCCTTGGATACAGTCGCACGTGGTGTCGCCATCATCTGATCTGCCATAGACACACGACCACGAGCCGCAGTTGCAGCCACTGAATTAGACGTCAACAAACACATAATTCCCAAGAACAGAAGTTTTTTCATAACTCTCCATCCATTATAAATATACTTTTGTATTATACCACAAAATGACAAAAAAATAAAGAACAAATAAAAAATCGGGCATATAAAACCCGATTTTATTTATTTTTTCCATTTCCATTCTATCTTAGATTCACTGCCAGTAATCAAACGAATTATATTTCCGCGATGTCGCCACATACACAGCAGCCCAATCGCCAAAAACGCAAAACCAACATCTATACTGATTGCAAACCCCAATACAGGAATTAAACAAAAAACAACTGTTGCACCCAATGAAGAAACCCCACTAGTCAATGCAACCAACAACCACTCAACACCACAGACAACAAAGGACAATGGACTGACCGCCAACAATGTACCAAACAAAGAAGAAATACCCTTGCCACCCTTGAACTTTAACCAAATTGGATAACAATGACCAACAATTGCAACAAAACCGCACCAGGCACCAAACGCATCACCTGCGACATATTTACCGATAAAAACAGCAACAATTGCCTTTAACATATCTAAAATCCAAACCAGCCCTGCCATACGCAAACCACCGACACGCATAACATTTGTTGCACCGATGTTACCACTGCCAACCTGACGTAAATCGCCCTTGCCCGCCATTCTTGTCAATAATATTCCCATAGGAATAGACCCCAACAAATAGGATATAATAAGTGTAAAAATATAAATCATGTCATTTTTCCTTGATTTTATGTTTGTTTTTTATAAAATATCAGAAACTTATAGAAAATAAAAGGAAAATAACGTGGCAAATCATAAGTCATCTGAAAAAAGAATTTTGGTAACAGCCAAAAAGAACGCAATCAATACAGCACGTCGTAGTGCAGTTAAAACAGCAACAAAAAAAGCGTTGGTCGCTATTGAATCTGGCGACAAAGCTGCTGCAACTACTGCTACACGTAACGCAGAAAGCAAAATTATGAAATCTGCTGGCAAAATTATGCCAAAAAAACGTGCTGCACGTAAGATTTCTCGTTTGGCAAAAAAATTATCAAAAATTGCTTAATAAAAAATCAGAACAAAAAAATTCCCCAATTGGGGAATTTTTTTTTACAAAATAATCCATAAGCAAAATCAATTAGAATGATTTAAATGTGGAACGGTCCTGATGGTGTAGTGTACAGACGCTACATGAACCATCGGGACCGTCCACAGATGAATTATTATAATTTATTTTAATTTAGAGGTGCACCCCAATGCTGCTGTATCGTTCTTTCCGTATCCATTGGGCTGACCAATACTTGTGGTGTCAAGATAACAACCAATACTTCACGAGTTGCAGATGTTTCACGTGAACCAGACAATGCCATAAAGTCAGGATCTCCCAAACCATAGCGAGTATCTTGACTGGTCTGTTTTTCAAAGCCTGAAACAACCAACATCTGACCAGATTCCATAATTACTTCTTGCATAAAGCTACGTTCTTCAACCTCTGGCAACTGCAATGTTACTTCACCAATTGTCTGGGTTGACATACGCAACAATTCACGAACAGACATACGGAACAACAATAAAATCTTGCCGTTTTCTAACACATTTGGCAACAACTGCATTGTGAAACCAGTTTCCAAATCATCTTGATCGACAGTACTTGATTCAACCGTTGTAAAGTTTCTAGATTCGAAACGTTTGATATAACCTGTACTACGTGTATTACTTACTGGTGCGACACGATTGCTACGTGTTGTTACGCCTACATTTGTAACCAATGATACCTTGCCCTGCTTTGCCAACGCTTCTATCAAAGCATTAGATCCAGCGACACCAGACAAAGAACCGTTCATAATATCATCTTGTGAGTATGCACCACCAACAGTAGTATTACCTTCTGTATGGGTAGCACCAGTCAATGCAGACACAGCATTTGACAAGACTGCAATATTCATTGAACTTGCCTCTGTTGATGCCAAATTATTCTTTGGATTTGCAACAATATTCAAGCCTGACGTAGAATTTATAGCAGCGGCCAAATTCAAACCAAATGCAGAATCATTAGAAATTGTAACCTGCAAAACTTTAACATCGATTGTAATCAGCTGTGACAAGCGTTTATTTTGACGCTCAATATATTCACCAACACGCGCCAAGACTGATGGCGATGCAGTCACAGTAATTGTTCCTAGACTGCGAGAAACCGTAAAGTCTGCATTATCACTTTTACCTATAATAGAAGAAATCGCCTGTTCTACTTCATCCCACTCTTTCAAAGTCGATTCCAAAGATACTTCATTTGAATCATCTGTCGATACGGCTGTTTGATATGCAACTTCGGTTCCCAGTGCATATAATGTAAACGTTTTTGTTTCTGTCTCATAAAAAACAATTGCATTTTTATCATAATACCACAACAAATCTAAATCGGTTGCGACCTGAGACAGCAAACCGGACAATTTTCCTGTATATGCAACATTTACCATCTTTTTTAGTTTTTCTGTCGAAATTTGACCATCTATTTTAACAGGAATACCCGTTGCAGAATAAATATCATTGGCCAAAACCTGTAAAGAGACAGGTTCATTTAATAAAATTGTTACGCCTGTATCTGTTTCAAATTGAGAAGGCAAATTATTACGATGTTCCAATACAACAGACTTATTCCCAAGCCACACACCTTCGGACATCGAAACTGTATCACCGCTGGCAACCTTGGCACGTGGATTTTTTGCCATTTCAAAAGCCTCATACGCGTTTACAAAATCTTTGTCTACAGATGCTGCAACTTTGGCAGAATCTTTGGTTGCACAACCAACCAACACAAAAACACCCAAGAAACAAATCACAACTTTTTTAAATAAATTTATCATATTTACATTCTCCTACGATGTATAAAACGCGTTTTATTCTTCACTTGTAGAAATCAGCAACACTCTATTACCTTTATAGAATTTTGCATATGGAATTGGTGTTGCACGTCCAAAGTTACGAACCAAAGCAGAAGCAACATCAACGAAACGACCTTTGAAGACTGCACTTGCCTCTATTGGATATTCACGTGCCGTTGCCCATACCAAATCCCATCCTTCTTTATTGCACCAGTTTTGCAACACTTCACGCAAAGTCTGACCATTTGCAACGACCCATGAACGAACTTGGTCTGTCAAGACAGCTGGGGCCTGGGCATCAGCAGATTCCGCGACCTCTATTTCTGTTTCTTGCTCTACAATTTCTACATCCTTGTTTTCCGGATTCATGTTCATCTTCACTGCGAATGCTTCATAATTATCTGCATATCTGCCACAATTCTTACGTCCACTACGAGATACTGTCAAAACATTACCACCATCGTCTTCTAAAACCTCACGATGCAGTAACGGCATTTCAGAATTAGAATTACATTCGTCATCAAAACCAACAGGAATTTGTGTACCATGCAACATATTCGCACCACCAGACCATTCAGTACCACGCACACCCAAATTAAAATCATTTTCAACAACCAAATCAGTTCCTATTTTTGAAACGATACGGATATTATCACTTTGTTTCTTTTTAGAACACGCACCCATTTCACAAGAAACCTCAACATCTGCTTCTGATCCTGCAATTGGCCACGCTGGAATCTCGCGATATGTTTCGACAACATCAACAACATCGTACGCTGTCGTATCGACAGTTGTCCATTTATCCTCGACCACATCTTTTTCCTGTTCATAAAAAACCTCTGATGTGACAACCTGAGGCAAAAAATCTGCAGCAAAACAATAGCCTGCAGCAGTTGCAAACATTGCAAAAATCAGTATTTTACGAAACATATCAAGACTTCCTTTCCCTAAAACATGTTACTTATTTTAATATATTATAACAATTTGACCGAATCTGTGCAAGGCCTAAAAACGCCTAAACAAAATTATTGCAAGATAAAATCGCACGAATCGCAAAAAGATGTTATACTGATTGCAACAAACAAAATTTAACAAGGAAAAAAACATGCAAAACATTATTATTTACATAATTTTTGGCTTAACATTTGCAACAATTGCAAGTATTGGCTTTTACATTTACAAAATGAACACACGCATGACCAATATTACAAAAACTTTGGAACACCAATATAACTTGATTGTAAAAATGCAATCCATCCTAAAAAACAAATATGCAACAAACGCAATTGCTGAAAACGCAGAAATGATTTATCAAGATTTATTACAAAACCTGATTCCCGTCATGGCCGCAATTGACATCATGCCACGCAACACACCCGAACATCCACTATGGCGTGCATTGGGCGGAATTATGGACGAATATGCAAAAAATCCATTTGCACTGGAAAAATTACGCCGCAGCATAAAGCTAGATTCTGAAATCGCTCGCAACATCGACAATTATATGCGTCGTGCAGATAACTTTCTGCATCATCTAACAACAACCGAACCAGACGGTTTACTTGCAAATACATTTACAGATGGCCTATTGGGACAATCATTAACATTCTTTGCCCAAGCAAAACAACTGGCAACACAATCAAACTAATAATAAATGGCAAAACTGTCTGATAATCTTATACGAGAAATCTCAGCTAAACGCAACGAGCCAGACTGGTTATTACAATGGCGACTGGACGCATATAACACATGGAAAAATATGTCCGAACCACACTGGGGAAAAGTACAGTATTCGCCAATAGATTATGATAACCTAGATTATTATAACGAAGCAAAAGACATCGACAATTCTGACCTTGGTAAAATCTATGACAAAATGGGTTTACCTGAAAACGAAAAAAAAGCACTAATGGGGATGGCAACAGACACTGTTATTGACAGTCGTTCTGTACACACCTCTTTCACCGCAGAATTACAAAAACACGGTATAATATTTATGCCTTTTTCTGATGCGGTAATACAACACCCAGATTTAGTCAAAAAGTACCTTGGTACAGTTGTTCCTCAATCAGACAATTTTTTTGCAGCATTAAATGCATGTGTGTTTTCTGATGGCACTTTTGTATATGTTCCACCACACACAAAATGCCCTATTGACTTGGCCAGTTTTTTCAGGATAGAAACCGCAAAAATTGGTCAATTTGAACGCACGCTTATCATTGCCGACACTGGTGCCGAATTAACATACATGGAGGGCTGCAGTGCACCACGCAGAACACGTCACCAATTACACAGTGGTGTCGTTGAAATTATAGTCCACGATGACGCAACTGTAAAATATTCAACTGTGCAAAACTGGTTCGCAGGTGAATTTGATGGTAAAAAGAATACTGGTGGCATATTAAACTTTGTAACTAAACGTGGCAGATGCGATAATAACGCCAAATTATTATGGACCCAAGTCGAAGTCGGTTCTGCCCTTACATGGAAATATCCTTCAACAATTTTACGCGGAAACAATGCGTATAGCGACTTTTTCTCACTATCACTTACACGTGGTGCACAAATGGCAGACACAGGGACAAAAATGATACATATAGGCAACAACACAACCTCAAATATTGTATCATATGGTGTTGCGAGTGACGTATCAGAACAAACATTCAGAAGTCTTGTTTCTTTTTCTGGGAACGATTGTAAAAACGCATCAAAATGCGACAGTCGTTTAATTGACAATACAGCTGTTGTGAACACCCTGCCACGCATTATACACAATGGCATAAACAATCAGCAATCACACGAAGCGACCACAGGCACAATTGACGCAACAACATTAAATTACTTGAATATGGCAGGTATCGAAACCGATGCTGCAATTGCACTTATTATCGGTGCAACAGCAACACCTGTATTATCACGCCTGCCGATGGAATTTTTAGTTGAATCAAAACAACTTATCCAAATGGCTTTGTCAAAGGATTAAACATGCTAGAAATAAAAAATTTAAATGTATCATTATCAGAATCTAAAAAGACACTACTGCACGACATAAACATAAAAATAAACGCCGGTGAACGCGTATTATTGGCAGGATACAATGGTTCTGGCAAATCCACACTTGCAAACGCAATCGCAGGAAATCCATCGTATACAACCGATTCAGGCACAATTATTTTTAACAAATCTGACATTACAAAAGAAAATGCGACAACGCGTGCTCTGATGGGTATTTTCTTAGGCTCACAACATGTGCCAGAAATCCCTGGTCTAACTGTATTAAGTTTCTTAAAACATTCTTGTGCAGCCCACACACACTTCAATACAGGCCTTGATTTATCTATGGCAGAATTTTTGGAAAAATTAAATACCGCTACAGACCAACTAAAAATTCCACGTGAATGGTTAAACCGCAGCGTAAATGTTGGTTTTTCTGGCGGAGAACGAAAAAAGATTATGTTGCTACAATTAGTTCTGACACAACCAAAGCTAGCGATATTGGACGAACCTGATTCTGGTGCGGATACACAAACGCAACAAACAATTGCAAATACGATAAAGTCTATGCCGAACACTACATTTATATTTATCAGTCACCAACAAGCTTTTACAGACATGGTGCAACCAACAAACACAATAACTTTATCTGATGGAAAAATTATGATAAAATAACACCATATAAACATGGAGAAAATCAAAATGAAACAGACAACACTAACAACATGGTTATTAAAACTGCCATTTAAATTCGCAATTATATCTCTTGCACTGATATTGCTATTGTCGTTTTTATATCCATTTATCGGCAAATTTTTCCATCCTGAATCACAAACACTCCCAATTGACTCATTATTTGCACTGATTGCGGCAAGCATTCTAGCAAGCATTTATTTTGCAATCAGAAAAGCTCCAAAAATAAAAATGGATACACCATCATTTATTACAATACACACAGCTCAAGTATTGCTAATGTTTTTACTGTTTTCTGTATCAACATATTTATTATTATCAAACCAACAAAATTTATTATTTAGATTGATGCTAATGGAATCGAAAATATCTGGTGCAACATCTATTT
>JBKSMR010000030.1:0-21571 GCA_046881895.1 Alphaproteobacteria bacterium | reverse complement strand
AAATGTGGCGGATGTAAATATGATTTTACATCACCTGAATATCACGCAAACAAGTTATCAGAATTACGCGGCATTACACCGACCGATTCGCCAATTTGGATTAAACATGGCCTACGCCGTCGTGCAGACTTTTGTTTCAGTCCAAATCGATTCGGTTTTTTTGAATCAAAAACCAAGAATATTATCGCAATCGATTCGTGTCCGAACTTGGTACAGGAAATAAATGCGATACTGCCACAGATGCATAAATTACCATGGTGCGGTTCTGGTGCATGTTTGATAACATTATGTGACAATGGCATCGACATTGCGATAACATCATCTGTACCATACTTTACCCCAGAATTTAGAAATGCTGTAACAAAGTTACCTGTACTTCGTATTACATGGAACGATAAAGTAATCCAAGAAAAAGCAAAACCCACCGTTACATTTGCAGACACAACGGTTGAATACCCACCGAACGCCTTTTTGCAACCAAGTGTAGATGGTGCAAATAATTTACGTGAATTAGTTATGAAACATGCAAATGGATTTAACAAGGTTGCTGATTTATTCTGTGGCTTGGGGAATTTTACCTTTGCATTAAATGCAGACGGATTTGATATTGTTGGCACAGGTGTAAAACGCGACTTATTTACCCATCCACTGACCATTGGGATGCTACATGCATACGATTGCATCATAATGGATCCACCACGTGCTGGTGCATTAGCACAATGTGAAATACTGAAACACAGCGACATAAAACGCATAATATATATATCATGCAATCCGAAAACGTTTAAACAAGACGCTGCTGTCTTAGAATCAGGTAAATATAAAATAACGACGCTGATACCCATAGACCAATTTACGGGCAGCACACATTGGGAATTATTTGCTGTATTTGACTTACAAAAATAATCTATAAAAAATTCACATAATACTGTAAATTAGCTATTGCAATAAAACGCAAAATTTTGCTATAATCTTCTCAGAGAAAGGGAAAGGCATGAAAAAAATCGCTGTATTCTTGGCTTTTTTATTTGTATCAGTATCGGGTGCATCTGCTGCATTGACCAGCAAGGGGTATGTTGACTCGGGTCTTAACAAAAAACAAAACACATTGGTCAGCAATGACACTGTTACAATAAATTCGAACAATACATTAACTGTTGCACCGGCCAGTGCAACCAAGGCTGGTATATCCGCATTAGGAACAATTCCCGTAGGAGAAACAGGTACGACTACCGCAAAGATATGGGTTGAATAATTCCAAACAAATTTTATCCCCGCAGTTGCGGGGATTTTTTTATATATTTATCTGGGTATAAAAAAACCGCCATATGGCGGTTTTTTTTATTAACGTGAATAAAATTCAACAACCAATTCTGGGAACATTTGCACAGGATATGGTACGTCTTCAAATGCTGGTACACGAACAAAAGTCGCTGTAAAGTTTGCACTGTCGACAGATACATAGTCTGCAAAGTTACGTTCCGCAGATTCCAATGCCAAAACAACCAATGGCATCTGTTTTGCTTTTTCGCTAACTGTGATAACATCGCCTGGGTTTACCTGATAAGAAGCGATTTTAACACGTTTACCATTTACATTGATATGACCATGGCTAATTAACTGACGTGAAGAGAATACAGTTGGTGCCAATTTAGCACGATATACAACCGCATCCAAACGACGTTCCAACAAACCTATTAAGTTTTCTGGAGTATCGCCTTTCATGTTAACAGCTTCCAGATAATATTTGCGGAATTTCTTTTCGCCAACATTACCATAATAACCCTTCAATGTTTGTTTTGCACGCATCTGTTTTGCGTAATCAGATGAATTACCACCACGTGCTGTTGGGCCATGCTGACCAGGTTTATATTTACGTTTATTAAATGGAGACTTTGCCTGACCCCACAAGTTTACGCCCAAAGAACGAGCGATTTTCAATTTACGTGTGCTACGTTTTGCACCAGCTCTTGCCATTTTTATTTTCCTTATGTTTTTGGTTTTTAGGTGCCAGATATTTTACAGAATCCTTATCGTTAATGGGACCAAAATGCACCACTAACTAATCAGTTCTGATTACCCAGCGTGGCTTAGTTTATAGTGTTTTTTATAAAAAATCAAGTAATTTTATAAAAATGCATACAAAAAATCCCAAGAAAAACACGCTTTCTTGGGATTCGATGTCTTTTATTACTTAGTTCTCGTTACCACCCAGGTCTAAACCATGACGTTGTAACATAGCAACAACATTAAACACTTCTTCAGGATTACGATTAAAACGTCCCTGCTTGTGTTGCAGAGTTAATGTAGCTGTTTCAAATTTTTTTACCATATCTGTCATTTCAAACGCCTTTTTAATCATCTCTCTGACAAGTCAAATATACACGAATAAAAACTTTTTGTCAAGTGTTTATTGCTAATATATTCTACTTATACTTATTGAACGGATACCTCTTCTACAGAAACCTCCATTGGGATTGGTTTTACATCTTCGGTATGGTGAACTTCTTTGACAACACGAACGCGACGATTGTCTGCATTTGGCGTGTTATCTGGTGTTGGTACAGCCAGCCCTTGTTCCCCTGCGGACACAGCAACGATTTGACTTGATGGGATACCATATTCTATCAACATTTTCTGCACAGCTTCAGCACGACGACCACCCAATGCATAGTTATAATTTTCAGTCCCCATTGTATCTGTATGACCAACAACAGAAACCTTTATATTCTTATTTTCTTGTGTTGCGGATGCTAATTTCTTAATCAGTTCTTGATATTCAGGTTTGATAATAGACTTATTGAAATCAAATCTGACTTCGAACACTTCTTCCATAACGTGCTGTTTTGGTTCCAATGGAATCTGTTGCACCTTTATCATCGTTTTTTCGCCATTTGTGGCCTGCAATTGGTCTAACCGAGCATTTATTGCCATCAGTTCTGAACGCATTGCCATCATCATATTGATAAATTCTTCACGAGTTACCAATTCATCACTAATTTGTGGAATTTCTGGCAGCTCTGGCAAAACAACCTGACATGGCTCACAATTATGTTCAACTACACATTCTTTATATTCTTGTTCATGCTGACATTCTTGACAAGCAGGACAAGACTGACATGGTGCAGACTGTGTTTCTGGTAAATTATTTTCTGTAACGACCATGATGCCTTCTGGTCCAGATTTTTTATTTATTGTTTTATCACCACCATAAATATTTTGATTAAATGTCAACGGCTGAACTGGTTCCGGTCTAATTAAATGTTCTGGAACATTGACATTATTTACGATGATAACACCTTCACGTGCATCACCACGTGCCAACATCATGTTACGTGTATCAGGATAATATTTTTCTGTTGTTGTTTCTTCCACCACAGCAACAGTCTGTTTTGGTTCTACGTCTTTTTTAACAATTTTACCGCCTTGACAGTCACGCAAAGCGATAATTGTTTTTTCAAATCTATCACGACATTGTTGTGCTGTTGCAATCTGACCGCTAGCAGCAGCAGACAACCAACAATCAAATTTTGCCTGTGCTTCGGCTGCCAATTCTGGATTCAAATAAGAAGCATCGTTCTTTAACAAATCCATCAATTCATTATACGCAGTATATAATTCAAACGATTCCTGCTCATTCTCAACGGGCCAATTATCTAATGATTCTGGGAATGGCACCTCGCCCGAAAAGGCAGCCACAGCCTTGTTTGCGAACAATTCGCCCATTTCAGAATACCCACTGGTACGAGCGTTATAAATCGCATAAGAACGATAATTCATCGCCAACTGATTCAAAAAAGAATCCTTGTGTGGTGCGGAATACACATCCAAAGATTCAACGTAATCAACAGTCGGTGTTGCGATTGGTCCAGTATACTGAACATCACTTTTTGTCTGCGAACAACCAGCCAGCACAACAACTGTCAATGCAGGTATGATTTTTGATATAACCCATGTGGCAACGCCAGATTTATTTTTCATCTGCCCTATCCTTCCTTATTTTTTACATATTATACGATTTTTATACAAACTAGTAAAGTGGAAAAAACAACGCAATTATTTCATCAGCAACTTTGTTGCAACATCACCCAAACCGCCCAAAGACTGCAAACCACTGCCGCCCAAAGACATACTACCAACAATATCCATAACAGATGCAGTATTTGTCTTTTGCCCCAAACTGCCCACAGTCGTGGTTAAAAAATCACCCCACAATGCTTTCTTTCGTGCACTAAGTTTTGCATACGAACAATTTTCAATCTTGGACATCAAGGTTGCCGCCATTTTCGCTTCACTTTCAGTATAATCGTCTGATGAAAATTCAATCAAGTTAAACACATCATATATGTTTGAAACATACTTTCTATATTTATCGCTGCAACTGTTAACGGAACCATCTGTGCAATAATATGTACTAACAGCCTTTGGAAATTTATACCAAACAGTTCCTTCATCTGCTTTACTGCCATAATAATCATAACATAGCAAATCTTCATCTTCGGTATCTGCAGCCATACGAACAGAATTTGCATAGCCACCATCATACGAAGAAGTACATTTTTTCATACCCAATCCAGATTCAACTTCTTCCTCACGTGCCGCACCAGTTTTAGCCCATTCTTTGATCATATTATTTACAAATGAAATTTCCTGACTGCTGGGGATGCATTCTGCGGTCAAAGCCTTTTGCTTTTGATTTAACGCCTGAATTCCAGACACAAGATTTATGACTGTTGGCAATAAATTTGATCCCACATTCTGTGCAGACGTTTCTTGTTTAGCAACCGCTGGTGCTTTTGTAATCGTCAAAGCACCTGCCGTACCATGTACAACAGCCAAGCCACCAACAAAAAGAAGCAAAATTTTTCTCATCTCTCTTTGGGGTATATTATAACACAAATTTCACAACAGACAAATATAAAAATTGCATTTTTATTCTTATCAGTCTAAACTATACATATGCAAACAAGTAAACGTCATTTTATCATACAGTCAAAACATCGTCGCCTGAAACGATTATGGCAATTTTTTTTTACAGGATGGGGCCTTGTTATGATTGCATCACTGATTGCAGGCTCCTTGTTTACCAAACAATTATTATGGACACCGATATCTGCTATAAATATGAGTGATATTGTCACAAACCAATTCAAAATGTCCAACGCATCCTTTGTCGGCACAGATAAAAATGGACAACCTTTTAAGTTACACGCAAAAATTGGCTATCAAGAATATGAAAATCCTGATATAGTGTTTATGGAAACTGTTTCTGGAAAAATAAATCGCATCAGCGATGGTGCGGTTATTACAGATAGCATAACCGCGAAAACCGGACAATACAATCAGACTAAACAAACGGTTACACTGATTGGCGACGTCCATGTTGATTCCAGCAATGGTGATAAAATAAGAACAAAAGAACTGGTGATAAAATTATGAAACAATCTGAATTGCGCGTTGAACATTTATCAAAATCATATGGCAAGCGTATGGTTATTCGCGATGTATCATTATATGCACGTCAGGGCGAATCGGTTGGCCTATTGGGCCCAAACGGTGCTGGTAAAACAACCGCATTCTATTGTATTACAGGCCAGTTGGCGGCCACAGGCGGTCAAATATTCTTAAATTCCCAGGACATAACGCATCTGCCATTTTATCAACGTGCCAGATTACATATCGGATACCTGCCCCAGGAAAACAGTGTATTCCGCGGACTGACTGTTGAACAGAATATTATGGCAATACTGGAAGTTGTCGAACCAGATAAAAAACAACGCAAAAAGAAACTGGATTCTTTATTAGAAGAATTTTCAATTTCCAGCCTGCGTCACAGCCCTGCAACCGCATTATCTGGTGGCGAACGCAGACGTGTTGAAATTGCACGTGCATTGGCAAATAATCCAAAGTTTATATTATTGGACGAGCCATTTGCAGGCATTGACCCAATCGCAGTAAACGAAATTCGCAGTCTGGTATCACAACTGAAAAATCGTGGTCTGGGTGTAATTATTACAGACCATAACGTTCGTGAAACATTGGGTATTACAGACCGCAGTTACGTTTTGCACGATGGAAAAATATTGAAACATGGTACAACAGACGAAATCATCAAAGACGAAATGGTAAAAAAAGTATACCTTGGTGAAGATTTCGTTATGTAAAATTTATTTGTAACCATTATTCCAACAAAAAATTTTATTCACACTATCCCTTGATAAAGCATAAACATTAGATGTGGCTATAATTTATGCCACCACTATCCACTATAGTCACTTACACTAACCACTAAAAAATCCCCCAACGGGGGATTTTTTACATTGGTATATCTTCACATGTCGGACCTTGGCTATGATTTGAGCAATCCATCTTTACCTTGTATGCATTTAAGCCCTTTTTATCCACATTACATGTTTCAATATGCGTTGTTGTACATACGTGACACATTCTTGTCTCGCGCGAGAAGACAGATGTAACTTCACGTATCATACCACCACCTTTGACCACAACTTCGCCCTTTTTGTTTTTCATTTCAAAGCCATCTTTTTTCTCATACGAACCGCCATTTGCCGTCAAATCTTTGGTTTCTAGGCCTGCCGCAATTTCATATTTAATTGACATTGGTTCTGCCAATTCTTCGGTTGCAGAAACACCACCCCCATTTGTGGCACGCGATGCACCTGTTGCTGCGATTTTATGACACATATATTGTGCCAAGTCTAAATTAGCTTCGCGTGTACCTTTGGCTATTTCTTCGGCCAACTTTTTATTATAGTTTTGTTGTGCCTTACTTAATGCAGATACCGCAATCTGCACCTTGTACTGATCCAACATACGTGGGAAACGTGCCTCTGTTACATCATCCTTGGAACCATTGATATTTTCCAAACTACGACCATTTACACACCATTGAATCTTTTGATTTGATTCCAGCATATCAATTGCACGATTTATCGTACCAGCAATATTATTCAATTCTTCTTCAATAATTACGATTATATTTGCAGTTTCTGATTCAGAACCTTCAACAGTGCCATATTTATCATACAAGGTATCGATATATTTCTTTACATTGATTTTACCGGCATCCGCAGTCCCTGCCTTGCCTATTTCAATAGAACCGAATGAAATCATACCAGAAATAGTATATTTCTCACCGGTCTTTTGTGAACGCAAGGACCCCGTCCCAATAATATCGTCTGCTGCGAACCGATTGCAATCAGTTGTACTGCCACACAGTTCTGCCATATATGTATCAACTGTTGTCTGGCATTGTTCCAACGCTGCATTATCAACATTCAAATACAATCCCATCAACATAGAATCCAAATCATCCATTGAAAATCCTGGATTATCTGCCTTACAAACAACCAAGGAATCAATTGGACAGATATCGTGAATATATTCATAGTCCATACCAATACAATTTTCAAAGTTTTTACCACAACGTGTTTCTGCAGTAAAACATTCTTTAACTTCTTCGGTACACGCATCAACACGCATCGCCTTTAATTTATCTGTAACATAAGTCCAGATTTGTGGTTCCATTTTTTCACATCTGTCAATTTCAATTTTGCAGAAACTGCGTGCCATATCAGGACGTGCCAAACAAGCATCCATTGTTGCGGTACCTTTGGCAGCGATATCATCTTGACATGCCTTGTGCAAACAATTTGAAACATCAGACAAACAAGACTGACGCATTTTTGATTCGACCGACGCTTCGGCAACTTTGATTGTTGGTGCCGCTTCACGCAGGAAAGCCGGCCAAACCTGATCACGAACAGCGACACATTGATTCAACACACGTTCACAAATAACACGTTTAGAATCCAACCCTTCGATTGTAGATGCAGCAATACCATATGTTGTGCTATCCATCGCCTTTTGTGCAGATTTTTTCATATTCTCGCTTTTGAATTTTGAATTCTCTGAAATCCCCTGCATATTGGCATCTGCAATCGTTGAAACACAATTTCCCCAATCACTGCCACAGGCATCATCTGTCATCATACATTTCTTAAATTCGACCATACAAGTTCCCAAGTCGTATTTGTTCGCAGCATCCAAAGAATCTTTCAATGCAGAACGAACATCCGCCTCGGCACTGGCTATTGCGGCTTCGGCCTCGCCACGTTTTTGAGAAACACTATTTTCAAACCCCTTGCAATCTGAAACAATCTGACGTTTATATACCTGGGTCAAGAAAGTCATATCAGATTCACATTTTTCAGGAATCATATCATAACACATTTCATGTGCCGCTGTGTACAACGCGTCACCTGTCTGTTCAGAGATATCACTTTCTTCATCATATTCATCATCAAGCTCTGTATTCCATAATGACAAAATATCTGTTTTACTTGCCTTGGCATCCGCATCAACTATATTACCGTCTTCGTCATATTCACGTTTACCATCGCCAAAGATAATATCTGCATGTGCACCGGCTTGAACTTTTTCAACTTCTACTGTTTTGATACGTTCTGCCTCGGCCAACAATTCTTTGATTTCAAGTAATTCTTTTTCATATTGTGCATTTAAATCACTGCATGCACAGCTGCCACCGTTTTCATTATCCGACATACAGAACTGATCCATACAACCATAATAAGCATCATAACATTCTTGGTCATACAAACCTGATACCTCTACCTTGGCACGAACCTTGGTCCCAGTTTGAATTGCAGACTGTTTTGCTGCTTTTTTTGTAGCTGCACACAAATCAGCACTTGGCAACACAGTCATCAAGACAACCAAAGAACCAAATACAGATATTTTTTTGAACGTCATGTTTTTTCTCTCTCTACTTAATAAAGTTACATTGCGACATCTTCACAATTTTCTAATTCCTGACAGAATTCTTTTTCACCGCCAGCCAATCCACCCATAACACCCATACCAACAGCACCAACAACACCACCGATTGCAGTACCCCAACCTGGGCTAACCATTGTTCCCATAGATGCACCTGCTGTCAAACCACCAGACGCCGCCTTTAACGCTGCGGCGGCCTTGGATTCGCCACCAACTTCACATGTTTGTTGTACGCGACAAACATGACAACTACGTGTACTTGGTTCAAAAGAAACACTTTTAACATAGCTATAGTTTTTCTTAGACTGATTAGGTGTTTCGACCTTGTATGTTGTCAAACAGTTTTCTTTTGCTTTATCTAAACTTTGTTGACGCGACAATTCTGCAATTTTGGTTTCCAGTTCACGCAACGCACGATTTTCCGCACCAATTTCTGCAATCAACTTTGCAGTATTAAAGATACTAGTTCCCATGTTACTGCGACCTTGTGGTTTTTCTGCATCCTTACACGCAGCCACAGTTGTTTCTTTTTCGAATTGCTTAAAGAATTCAGCAACCGCAGTCTTGGAATTTTCAATAACTTGTTCACGCAAATCGACCATTCCTTGTGCATCTTGTGGAATATCTGTCAATCCCGCAACAGTTGCATCTGCTGGCAAGCAAGCCATATCTGTACCACATGTACGCCCAAGCTGTTCACTGAAATGATTTACACAACCCTGCATCATCTGATAATCCATCTGTAACACAGCCGCAGATACAATTACATCATACTGTGTTTCATTTTTACAAGATGGGAACATGTTTTGCGGACACATTTCAACAATTTGTTTTGGTGTTTTACCAATACATTCTGGTGCGGTAAAGTTTTCGCCACACTTGTCACGCAAACATGCATCTATATCATTCTGACAGAACTGAGTACGCAAATACCCCAACTTGTCATTTACCACTGATTTTAATCCTGGAATTATTTCATTGCATTCATCGATAATTGGACAAACGCCTGCTGCAACATTTACATCAGACAAACACGCAACATTTGTTGATGTTGAACAGCCATCTTCCAAACACAACTGAATCTGTGCCAAACATGTCTGACGACGATATTTATCTGCAAATTTCACAGCATCCGCCAAGATACTTTCTGATTCGGCTTCCCAGTCTTTTAACACATCATCACGCACAGCCAAGCACTGATCCAAAACCCCTTCACATGCATATGCACGACGCGTCAACAAATCTGCATCCAAACAGTTTTCAAAATTCGTTCCACAACCACCCTTGTCTGCGATACATGCACGATACGCCAGCAAACATTCACCACGATTATATTTATTTGTTGTATCCAGCATTGCCAAACGTGCCTGACGAACCGCAGATTCAGCAGTACGTTTATTTGCCTCTACATTCAACTTTTGATCAGCCAAGTAAGAACTAAACGCCTTGCAGTCTGATGTAATCTGACGAGCATACAACATTTCTTCCATATCTGCCTTGTCACCACACGCCTCTAATTCTGCGGCACAGAATTCAGACGCCATATAGTACAAACCATCACCAATATCTTCATCTGCATCCAAATCTGCATCAGAACCCGTATTTAACCAATCTGCAAAACTTAACCCAGACGCACGTGAACTCTTTTTAGCGGCCTCACTTTCACCAAATACCAGCTTCGCTTTGGCACCCAAATTTTCACGTTCCACACCTTCGGTATATAACTTATCTGCTTCGGCCTGAATTTTTTGAATTTCTTGAATCAGCGATTTTGACGCATTTATATTATCAGAACACGCACATCTGTAACCTTCGGATTCATCCAACAAACAGAATTCATCCATACATGCACGATATGCATCACGACAACTTTCAGATGTCGCAGCAGCCACACCAGTATTCGCCACAACTTCTGACACATTGACGCTGTCATCAACTGCGACATCTTCGACCAAAACGGCAGAAGCCTCTGACACAGTTGACACCTGCGACACAGCAGGTGCTCTTTTCATCGCACTTGGTGCCTTGGCCGCAGACACAGACACGCGCGACACACCTGCCCGCGAATTTTCACCACGCACAGCGCCCATTGCAACGCCTGGGATTAAAAACAACAAAACAGCATAAAAACGTAAATTCATATGATTCCACCCTACATAAAATTATGATTTATTTTATCAAATAAAACCCACCAGTGCAAGCATATAAAAACAACTTGATTTTTGGACATCGACAAAATATCATATATGTCGGACAAAAATTTAAGGATTATTTATGGCAAAAGACGACGTAATTGTTTTTACTGGCACCGTTGAAGATAAATTACCGAACACAATGTTCCGTGTAAGATTGGAAAATGGTCATGAAATTTTGGCAACTGTATCTGGAAAAATGCGCAAATTACGCATCTGGGTTAACGTTGGCGAAACTGTTCGCGTTGAAATGACACCTTATGATTTGGACAAGGGTCGCATAACATTTGTTGAACGCAACAAATCAGCCACAGAAAACGCACAATAAAAAAATTGAAATCAAACCGCAAAATGCGGTTTTTTTATTTGTTAAAAAAGCAATATTCTGATAAAATATTATAAGAAATAATGAAGGGAAGAATACTATCTTTTGTTATGATGTTGTTATGCGTTGGCATTGCCGACGCTGCTGTTCGTAATCAAAACAGTATTATCCGCACAAAAACACAGATTGACTCACGCACAACAACTTCCCCTGCCAGCACTGCAACAAATCGTCAAAACACAACCGTTGGTCGCACCGCCAAAAACAACAATGTATTATCACGTTCGGCACACAGCATAACACAAACAACAAACATTGCAAAAACAAGTCCAAACAGACTGGCATCACGCAATGTCACAACCGCCAAGAATACAGCAACAAAAAAAACTGTTGTTGCACGTGCTGCCAACATTGACACGACCAGCAATCTGGGCACAGGATACACATCATGTCGCGACGCGTACTTTACCTGCATGGACCAGTTCTGTGGCACAATGAACGACACATATCGCAGATGCGTATGCTCATCAAAACTTAGCGAGATACAATCACGCGAACGTGCTTTATCACAAACAAATGTTCAGCTGGACGATTTCAAATCTTTAAATTTAGAAGTGGTTGATAAAACAAAACAAGAAGTTACCGCAATGGTCAACGCCAGCGAAGGCGAAATTGCACAATCATCTGCCAAGGATAAGTCCGCCAGTGCAAATGCATTAAACGGTATCAGCGACGTATTATCAAACACAAAGAAACAATCATTATCTACCCAGGGGACACTTGACATCGCTGGCGACATCAGTTCAATATGGAACACTTCCAGTTTAGCGGGCGGAACAATTATTGCCAACCTGACTGGCGAAGCCTTATACAACGCTGTTCACGCCCAATGCATTGAAATGGTTGAGAACGAATGTTCAAATTCTGCGACGCGTTCAATGGTTGTATCTGCATACGGTATGTACATTGAAAATGATTGTTCGCTGTTGGTAAACGCACTGGATAAACAGCAAACATTGGCAAACGCGTCTATACGCGACACAAAATTTGAACTGGGTGACAAAAGGCTTGAAAATTATAACTATCATAACAGTTCTTCTATCAACGATTGCATTGCCCAGGTTCGCCAAGATATCACATCCAACCATGCCTGTGGCACAGACTATGTTCATTGTTTGGATGTTACTGGTCTATATTTAAATTACGAAACAGGCGAACCGATATATTCATCCAGATTCTTTGAATTAAATGATATGACATCTATGGATGGGGATTTGCTGACGAACCAGTCAAATCGCATGACTGTACTCCGCTTAGAAGAAATGCGTAATTTTGCAGAACGCGGATTGGACACATGTCGTGACATATCGGACGAAGTATGGGATGAATTCCTGCGTCAGGCCATCACTGAAATCCACCAGGGACAGCAAGACAAAATTCGTCGGGTCAAAGACGAATGTATGGATGTCGTAAACACATGTTATGACGAACAGAACAAATCATTAAAGGACTTTAACAATACCGATGAAACATTATTACTGGGATCACGCCTCGAATTATCAGAGGCAATGTGCCAAGAAAAATTAAACGCATGCAGCAATGTATACGGTGGTATGACTCAATTGGTCAACACAATGCACGAAATTGTAAACCAACAAATTGCCCAAGAATGCAAAACATTACTGGAAAAATATCTGACCGAATTGTGTGCAGTGCCCAGCAACGACGTATTACATAACTATCCATACGGCTGTCGCATATATTCCCCAGGCAGCGAAAAAAATGCATTGGCCGCAAGCATAACAACAGACACAACATCATCTATTTATTACAAATTGACCGAATACGCGAAACAAACATGCGTTCGCCCATCAGAAAGCGATACCAACACCCTACCGTCATCTGTATTACAAGATATAAATGTTGTATTCTCTAAACTCAAATCTGATATGGTCCATGAATTGGCCGCAGAATGTGAACGCCAAAACGCCGCTTGGTACAAATACGACAAAGACATATTAGGTTTCCAAGATTTCTATGACAGTACAGCTGCACATAAAGAATGGGGTGTATGCTCGGAATACTGCGACCCAAACGTCGAAAACGCATCAACAGGTACAATACAAAACGACGGAACATGTCTGCCGATATGTAATACGGGTTATAAGCTTGTTGACTATACAGAAGATGGCAATACAAAATATAAGTGCAACCAAATATATGGCAAATGTACAGGTTGCGACTGTAACAACAACGGTGTGTTCATTACAGGTCCATCTTCATGCAAATATGACCAAGATGGCATATGCAAATGCCTATGCGACGTTGACAACCAACCGCCCGGAACAAATGGGACATGCCGTTTACCCGCCTATTACCCAGCATCTACGGCTCAATAAACAAAAAAGGATGAAAGAAATGAAAAACATAAATTTATTTACGCTATTATCTATTATGTGTTTAACGGAAAGTGCAAATGCCGCCAATTGGTGGGATCGGGAAACCGTATGTAAAATAAACACAACCAAATGTTACAGCACACAACCCGTTGGTGCAGGATTTGATGCAGACATATGGGATGCAGCCATGGGATGTCGTGGCATGAAATACATTTGCCCAGAAGCATTTAAACAAAAAACAGACAAACCCGAACTGGTCAGCATAAAAGATATCGAATCAAAAACAAACACAGATTACAACCTGGATATACTGGGCGAATCTGGCGACTGTTTCGGCAAACGCAAAACCGACGGTACACAAATAATGGTAAACGGCAAATACATAAACTTGTACTGTCATGGTGTCTTGGCAAACGCCGATGAAACATTGGCCGATGGCGAACTGACCTATGGCAAGCAACCAACGTGCGAAACATTAAAATCAGATGGTTTTATTGCTGTAGCAAACGGAAATTGCATCGGAAAATACATCGATGAATCAAAATACTATATTGACTGTGGAAAAAATTTACTGCCAGAACGCTTGGTCTTGTTAAACGGTGCAGAAATAACAACTGCAAATTCAAACACAGTAACAAACAAGAACGACGCAAATGAATTATTTGATAAAATGTACAAGGCATCAAAAAAACAAAAGAACAAATATTTTAACAAATAAAAAACCGGCATCGCCGGTTTTTTTATTTTATATTCTGTCTGATATTTTCAATATACAAACTGATACTCGGATGCCCAGAAATACGTATACGTTCAAACATCAATCTGTCTACAAATTTTTGAGCTTTTTTATCTTTGACAATATTACTGACAGGCGAACGTAATACCCATTTGGGGGTATAGTAATATTTGCTGCGATGCAAACGTGGTTTTATATTATTTGCATGCAATATTTTCCTAGCCACATCAAAATCAGATTCTTTGTCGATAAAACAATATAAATATTCACGACCATTACGTGCACCAGTAAAAAATATATTACCCAAAGATAAATATACCAACGCCTTGGCATCCATATCAAGATCATGTATTGCTGATTCAGACACCCCTTTATTACACAATGGCAACAAATCTGTAACATAATTAACAACAACATGTAACAGATTTACTCTATTCTGTTTCATTATTTACCCCATCATTTTTTAGATGAAGTATTGTTTATTATAAAACAACACATGTCAAGGAATCATACCCACAAACTATATTCCCAGTTTATGGGTCATTTTTAACATAAATACAGATTCATTACCGAACTTGCCTGTATGATTTGGATTTGCACGATAAATAAACCCGAATGCACCATCTGTATACGTACCGAATTTGTGACGATACGTTCCCACAAATCTTGTTTCACGCTTATCTGCCTGTAAAGACAAATCAGCCACATGTGTATCAACAACATTTAACTGCGAATTATCATCAACATCATACTTTGCATATGCGTATTTTAGCGAACCGTCTGTAATTGCCAATGGTTGTGAAACGCTAAATTCAAAGTTCCCAATATTTGCACCAAATGCAAACGCATTTGAATCAATATCTGTCAGTCCCAGTATAAAATTACCAGACGTATCTGATGTCGTGCGTGCAAACGTTGCACGTGCCATAACACCAATTTTATCAGAAAAATCATAACGCGTTTCGACATCTGTATAGATTGTATTACCAGCACCCAAATCTAACAATCCATCGGAATACGCACCCAATAATGTATCAGATTCATTTGCCACACCAAACGATGTCTTGACCGACAATTTATCGCCATTAAACGCAACATAAGAATCAGCCCCCTGCATCAAACCAAGTTTTGCAGGCATATATTGCGACGATATTGTTGGGTCTGTTTCCAACAAACCTGCGTCTGTAATTGCCCCAGAAAATACACGACCACCAAATGCAAAGCGACCATAATTATACTCTGCATCAGACACAACTGCATTTGATGCCAATCCCATAATTGGATTTTGCAGACCACTGAAACGGGATGTGCCATCTGTCAAATAACGCTGATAAGAGGCACCAAAATTCCAATTACCAGAATTATATTTTAAACTTAAATTATCCAAACCACCCATATAGTCTTCATATGCACGTTCAGATATTGCCATTGAAAAATCAAGATTACCAATTTTTACAGTCTGGGAATTATCACGTACTGTCTTTAATTCACCCAACACATCACCCATATACAAACCACGAGAATCAGTTGCACCAAACGCAAACTCATTTTCCCAAATACGTGGCACAGATAATTTTCCATCTGTGCTTTCCAAAACATCAAAGAACGGTGCACTGATTGTCGCACTGCGTAAATTCAACGCACTGGACGCACGAAAAGCAGTATTTGTTGCAGCACGCCAATACGCATCACCATTTGCAGATACAATTCTGTCACCATCATAAAAATAAACAGATTTTCCAGGTTTTGTTGCACGTTCCAAATTTATCAAACCGTAACCAAAGACTTCGGCAAAGACGTTCAGATAATTTTCACCATCATCAACACGGAACTGATATTCATTTGGCAAGATGTACATACCTTGCAAATGAGAAATCAAATCATCATCTGACATTGCCTTGCCATTATCTGTCGTTGCCAACAAAGGACCATCCGCCGTCAATGCCAACAACGAAAAGACTTCCTTATTCGATAATGTTTCAAACGCAGACTGTATCACACCAACTGCACCAGCAACACTGGATACAGCTAATTCGTCTGACAGACCTGCACCTGCAAAGCACCATGGGTCAAGAGTGCTTGTCCCAGTACCAGCAATACCACACGCACGTGATTTATAGTATTTTACACCGCCATCTGTATCAGGAATCGCCCATTGTGACAACGCATATTTACCAGACGGAGTATATCCATATATACTTTCCGCATTACTTGTACCAGAATCTGTTAATGCGACACCAACTACAGACATAAAATTATATTCCGCCTTATTAAAAATCAACGGCACCGCATTTTCGAACGTAGCAATTCTTGTATCACCAGAATATTGACTATCTGTTTCAAATGCACCTGTACTAAATATCGTCATCGGTCTAAAATTGGCACCCAATTTACCAAAGAATGTCGCAGCATCTGTCCCAGGGAAATACGTGTCTTCAACGGTATCATAGTAATCGTTTACATAATTAGAAAATGTCGTCTGCTTATCAGATACCGCCAATACATCACGGACTGTTTTAGCATCGACATTATGCAGCGAATCCGGCACAGACACATTTGCAATTACACCCGGACGTGAACGCCCACCAGATGTATCACCAGCATTCCACAATTCAGCCGCATTATTCAACGCCTTGTAATTCATATAATCAACTGCACCCACGACACCAGATAATGTCAGCACGCCTTCATCAGACATCGTATACATTTGATTTATAACACCGTCTGCAGCAGCATCCAAATATAAATTACCATTTGTTCCGATATACCCCTTATAGGTCTTTGGATTTTCCGTATCAGAATTTGTTGCAACAAATGTATTTCCATCTTGGGTCACAGTCAATGTTTCACCAAACAAGACAATTTCAGTTATTTTTCCATCTGTTTGTGTATATGTACCTGTAATTTCTTCTGTCGGTTTTACAATTCCCGAACCATTACCTGTACGAAATATCGTCATCTGGCCATTTGGCATAAAACCAACAAAATCAGGATTTAAAGACCCAGAATATCGTCCACCAACGATCTTGGCCAGCAGATTATCATCATCTGATGCATTTGTATTATTTACAACAGTACCCCACCCTGCCAAATCAAACTTTTCCAACATAGCGTCATCTTCGACAGTAACAGCATCATCCAAAATTTTTTCACCTGTCCCCAACACAACCTTATTATTATAATACTTGCTGGAAATCATCGTATCCCCAGCAGGATTAACAGTATCACCATTTACGGTTGTCCATGGCAATAATGTATCACCCAACGAAGACGAAGACACATTCACATAACTATAATTATCTGCATTAACACCATTTGACGTAATCAGTGCCACATTCACCGGCCGTCCACCACCAACAGATAATTCTTGCCAATTCAGTTTAGATATATCAATCGGTTCATTTGCAGAATTACGCAACACCCGCATCCCCTGATAACCACGTGCCAACGCAGAATACCCATGCATCATCAACAAATAATTTTGCTTTTCAGAATCAGACATTAACTTAAAATTATTAACCTGATTACCACTGCTGAAAAAGTTCACCTCATCTTCATATTTTTCAACTTCTTCTGCAGCAGTCGGCATTCTTGGCCCATAAGGTATAGTAAATGCCAATTTACCTGTATCCACAGTTCCACCCCCAGACCCATCGCCACCCGGTCTGTTACCACCGCTGGACGGATTATCATTATTATTCCCTGGGTCAAACAAATCTGTCAGCAAGAACAATCCACCTACGACAACGGCGGCCCCCGCCGCCGTTAAACTGATGCTTTGGGCAGACGACAGTCCGCTAAACAATCCGCCCGACGACCGCGGTTTAGTTTTATTATTATATCTTTTGATTTGCGTATCACATTGCGATGCGTCTGCACCATACATCTGCAAGATTTGTGCAGCACGCACATCATTATTCATCAGTGCAGTACAAACAATAGACAACCCAGTTGAATCAACAAAATTTATATTTGCACCCGCATTTACCAAACTTTGCACCTGTTGAATATCGGCATTTTTTGCCGCCGCCAACAATTGAGCAGCCATCATAAAATCATTTGTCGCACCAAAAGACGCAATTGGTGCAAAAAACAATAAAAACACTAAAAATCTGATAAATTTCATACCTACACTCTTTACTATGAGTTATATTTTATCATAAGAATATTTTATATGTCTAGTATAAAAATAAAAAAATCAGGTCGCATTTCTGCGACCCGACCATGTATTTGCACAAACACATCTGAATTATCTGCATTCGCCTTTACCTCTGGTACAAACATAGCTCATCATAATAAAAGATTTTGGAGATTTATCAGTCGTATCACGTTGTACATTTGGCACCGTATCACGTGGAGGCACTTTGACTGTATCAGGAACATAGACTGTATCAGGAACATAAACTATTTTCTTTTTATATTCTGTTTTATATTTTGTTTGATATTTTGTTTTGTATATCACTGTATCTTTTTTGATAATATTATACAACACAGTATCTTTGTATTCTGGGCACTGTTCTTTGAAATAAATATCATGTGTCAAAACACTATCTGTTTCAGTGCGTGTGACAACAACTGTATCCAACGGACAATTTATCAAATTATACTTATGCTCTTGCTGTGTTGCATTTTGCTGTTCTGAATTCCCAGAACAATTTTTAAACGTAAAAAAACTTAGCACTATCAGCCCTGTAATATACAAAGCATCTTTCCAGTATTTTTGGCTAAAAGCTTTTGCTTTTGCTCTCGTAACTCTTGCCATATTCAATCCCCTTTTGTTTATTCGGTTATTTATCTTACACACCATAATATAGACAAACGTATACATTTTGTCAAGTACTAAGTATAAAAATATTTTTCCTTTGCACCACCGTACCCTATTATGATATAATCCATCATCAGAGAGAATATGAAACAGCACATTATATCTTCATTATTATTTGTTTTGACGTGTTCTGTGGCGAACGCCGCTGTACAACAGTGTTCACACGCAAATTTGACACGCTGTCTTGATTCTGCATGTGCGATAAATATATCATCCAATCCGGCTGCACGCTGTCAGTATTGCGGTTCTGAAAACGCCGGCACACCACCAAATACCAAGATGAAATCTGTATCGGTTGGCACATCTGCGAAATATAATATTTCTGAGAAAGATTTAAAAAAAGCACCAACTGCACCTGGCGAACGTTATGCATGGGCAACAAAGCAATGTATTACCAAGGTTCCTGGCTGTACCCTTGACGACGTAACAGAGGCATACGATAAACTGATTGAACAATCATGTACGGCGGCCGGTATTTCCGCAAAAATGGAAGAATTACAGGCAGAACTAAAAAAGACCCGCACAAAATCAGATTGCGAATCGGAAATCACCGCATGTGTTATTGACGCATCGGGCTGTACCGCTGATTATCGTGCCTGTAAAGAGAACGCCAGTTTTGATCGCGTCTTTGCATCTTGCAGTACACTGTCCACAGGCTGTGACAATTTCACATCTGAAATCCGCACCGCATTACTGGGCGAACGCGACAACGCCGTTGAAAATGCAGATTTAATCTTGGCCAAGATTGTCGGTGCGTATCAGGCAATGCGTGACGCAACACTGGCAGACACGAAAAGCAGTTGTGAAAACAATCGTGCATACGACGAATGCGTAAAAATTGTTTGTGAAAGAAATATGCCAGACAAATGTGCTGCCGAAGACGAACAAATATCCGCAGGTCTGTTGTGCCAATTCCACAAGACAGCGTGTAACACATTGGATTAAACAGGAAATAAATGACAACAAACAAGAAACTTTATTTATATAAAATTCTGACATCTGTTATTGGATGTATATTTGTCATGTATTCTGCAACCGCGGCCAGCGTATCCGCACGCGGTGCCCAACGTGCAACCCAAACTGCGGCACGTGCAAACACACCAAAGACAACAACAAAAACAACCACTGTAAAAACTGCCGCAACTGTGAAAGAATCAGAAACAAAATCTGAAGCGGAAATAAAAATCGAAAATAAATCATCACAATTTGATGATATATTGTCCGAAATCAACGAAATCGAGGATATTTCTGTCGATCAAGATTTGGCTGCGAAAATAAAACAACAACGTGACGCTTTCAAGGCACAAGCGGCCAAAGAAACCGTTGCAACCCAGACAAAAGCGGCACTGACAACCGGCAAAAATGATTGCGATCAAAAACTGCGTGCCTGTATGAAATCAAAATGCGGCGACGATTTTGCAAAATGTGCCGGCGACACAGATACAATATGGGGTGACAAACTTGACTTGTGCCGTCAGAATATTACTTGCACCGGCACTGAATACAACCTGTTTACCAGAGAAATCAAAGCCGACCGCGACTTAAACAAAAAATTGGCCGGATATAAATCAGTTATCGATTGTGGCAACAGATATAACGACTGTATCATTACCCAATGTGGCACAACATTCACAAATTGTTTGGGCAAATCTGCAGGGGACGCTGCAATAAAGAAATGTGAAAAAATCGCAAATGAATGCAAGCAACAGGACAGTGGTATGCCTGCCCGTGCGATGGAGGCTATAGGCAACCTGCGTACAAATGCCGAAGAACTGGTCGCACGCGACGAACAGCGTTTATATGACCTGCGCGATAAAATGCGCGAAACATGTAGCCGTCTGGGTGCATTATTTGATGACCGCACATTGGATTGCATATATTCAATTAACTTTTATGGTGGCGAAAGTGGCGATCTGATGGCATCCAAAAAGGCATACGCCGGAACAAGTTTCAATTGCGATGCCGATTGGTTTGGCATTGATGTAACAACATTTATGGAAAACGCGGCCCGTCTGACAAAATCGACCAAGTCTGCAACATCTGCGGCATTGGGTGCAGGCGTTGGTGTTGGCGTTGGTGCTGTAACATCTGGTGCAATTGGTCGTGCAATCGACACAGCCAAGGCTGAAAAAGAACTTGCCCAGGCCCAGGCAGGCGTTCCAACCGACGAAGAAAAGAAACAACAAAAACGAGCACAACAAGAAGCAGACAAGGCACAAAAAGAAGCAGAACGTGCAAAAGAGAAAGAAGTAAGAAACGCACAAAAACAACAGAAAA
>JBKSMR010000029.1:0-17496 GCA_046881895.1 Alphaproteobacteria bacterium | reverse complement strand
GGCAACCCAATTTGCATTTCTTGCAACTTTTAATAAATCTTCTGAACGCACACAAACATCTTTGTGACTGAATTTCTTGGTTGTGATGGCCTTGGACAATCTTCTTTGTCCTTCGACCGTCAGACCACAATACTGCAACTTACGTGCTATGTTTACCTTTTCGTCACCATATGCAGAATTACCAATATCATATGAATCTTGTTCGATAATGCGTTCCAATGTATCCAAATCTAATGTTCTGGCCTTTTTATTTTTACGCCCTGCAAACAATGAAATAGAATCCAACGCAGATGTCGCACAACCAACACGAATTGGTTTATCTGTAAGATATTGTTCTTGAACCCATGCGTATTCAATACTGTTTTCGCCATCGCCGTCATCATCATACAATGGACCAATCATCGTACAACGAACGTCATCCTGGGGTGGAACCGCCTGTCCCACACGACATTCAAAACCACCGCGAACTAATCCATATGATACAGAACGATTTCCCGGGCAATTATTTTTGTCATACTGCTGTATATGATGTGCATAAACAGTTGTTGTTTCTTTGTTTTTTCCAATATCACAGCCAGCCACATCTTTCCCATTTTCATCGGTCTTGCAAACAACTGCTTCGGATGGGCTGCATAAATATCTGCCCCAATTACTACACGATCCATTCAGCATCATAATAATATCCGTTACGTCAATACCAACCGCCAGTGCCAACTCCAAGGCCTCTTCCATTTCTTCGGCGATTGCCTCGTACGGGTCAAAGAATTTCATTGCCTTGTCTTTGAAAATCTTTACACGCTTTGGACCGGCACAATTTCCACCACGTGAATCACAATGTGCATAACTAAATATGTCTTTCATTGTGCTTTCCAATTCGACCAGTCTTTTTTCTGCTGCTTCGACTGCTGTTAAAACCTCGCCACCAATCTGCTGACGTACCAAGACATCATCACCAATCCCCTTGTCAATTGCAATCTGTTGTGCAACTGTAACACCTGGGGATGTGCTGGCTGCAACTTCTTGCTTTGCTGCTGCGGCGGCCTGCTCGGCTGCTTTGGCGTTTAATGCCTTTTGTTCATCCAATGCCGCCTGCATTTTTTCCATTTGTTGGGCATTTTGCGACTTCATATCGCGTTGCATTTGTGCCATTTGCTGTTGCATTTCTTCAATCTTCTGACTGCTTTGTGCGGCGGCGGCCTGTGCCTCGGCCTGTTTTATGGCCAATTCTTGTGCCTGAGCTTTTTCAGCAGCATTTGCCACAATTTGTGCAGAAATAAATTCAATCAAATCATCGCCATGTTTTTTACAATCCTTGTTGGAATTTACACAACCTGATACAACAGGCTTGGCCAATTCCATTGTTGTACACGCCGCACATTTTGGCTGGGCACAACGCAAAATCAGCGAATTACAATTACCAAAATCAGCCTTGGCCGTACCCCCTGGTTGAACACGATTGTTTATCAAAGTGTTCCAATTATTATTATTCGTTGAACCGCTGTTACCATTCCATGCAGTTAAATTGCTGCCTGCGGTGGTTGCAACATTCGCACCCGCAACATACGGCAGGACACATAAAAACATTATTAAAAATCGCTTAAAGTGTTTCATATTCTCTCTTAGGTAAAATTTTATCATATTTTAAAATAATATAAAAGGGAAAAATGAAAAAAGTGACAGATAATTAAACGCACGCAACACCGACGTCCGTGACTAGCGTAGAAATTAAAGATAATAATTTAGATACATGCAGTGCCGGCAATGTAGTGTACAGACGCTACATGAATTGCCGGCACCGCGGGTAGATGAATTATTAGATTTAATTTATAGGATATGACGTTTGTTGTTGGCGTCCGGCGCAGACACAATACCATCTGCCTCCATACGCTCCATAAAGCCTGCAGCCTTGTTATATCCAATTTGCAGGCGACGCTGAATATATGAAATTGTTGGCTTTTTATCACGAATTACACATTCTTTGGCACGTGCATACAGGTCTCCATCTTTGTCGCCACTGCCACCGCCAAATCCGCCACCGAAATCACCGCCAGATGCGTCTGCAGAATCTGTTACACCATTGGCATATTCTGGTTCGCCTTGGGTACGCAAGAAATCACCAATGCGTTTTAATTCTTTGTCGTCAATAAACGCACCATGGATACGAACTGGGACACGCCCTGCTTCACTGAATAACATGTCACCCATCGCCAGCAATTGTTCCGCACCACCTTCACCAAGACATGTTACACTGTCAATACGGCTGCGCGCCTGGAATGAAATACGCGTTGGGAAGTTAGCCTTGATAACACCTGTAATTGTCGTTGCGTCTGGACGCTGGGTCGCCATAACCAGGTGAATACCGGCAGCACGCGCCTTTTGTGCGATACGCTGAACACAGGCTTCGACGTCTTTGCGGGCAAGACTCATCAGGTCGGCCACCTCGTCAATAATGATTACCATGTATGGCATATCAGACAAGTCAACTTCTTGGGTTTCAAACAGCAATTCCCCTGTTTCCTCGTCCGTACCAACAGCAACTTGTTTTGTAATTTTTTCGCCGCTTTCACGTTTCTGTGCCACAATTTCATTATAACTTTCGATATTGCGTGCATTTAATACTTGTAACTGTTTATATCTTTCTTCCATTTCACGCACCGCCCATTTCAGTGCATTTACTGCTGGTTCTGGCTCTAACTTTACAATTGGTGTGATAAGATGTGGAATATCATCCCAGAAACCAAAGTCAACACCCTTTGGGTCAATGATTATCAGTTTACATTTATCTGGCGTAAAGTGATATACAATAGATGTGATAATCGACTGAACAAATACAGATTTACCAGAACCAGTACGCCCTGCAACCAACATATGCGGCATCTTGGCCAAGTCAAAATACATCGGATTTCCACCAATATCAACACCCAGTGCCAATGGAATCTTGTACTTTGATTCAACAAATGTTTCATCTTCCATCAGACCGCGATAACGCACAGTCTGACGTTTCAGATTTACCATTTCAACACCAATCAACTGGGTCTTTGGAATATGTGCAATACGAATACTTTCTGTCGCCATTGCACGCGTCATATCTGTAACAGTCTTGCTGACATCTGCCATACGCGTACCTTCGTCTGGCATAAATTCATATAACGTTACAATTGGTCCAGGTTTAATTCCAACAACCTTGCCATAAACGCCATACTGCGAGAATTTAACCTCCATACTATGGGCATTTTGCTTTAATTCTGGGGTTACAGAATACTTGCTAAAATTAGAACGTTCCAAGAATCTGGTATCTGGCAATTCATATACGGACGCATGTTTACGTGGTTTTGCAACCGCAGCCGTCGTTGTTTTTTTTGGACTGCGTTTACGCGTTGGTTTTTCTTCTTCCTCAACTTCTTCCTCTTCCTCGACCTCTTCTTCTAGTTCTTCTTCATCAGACTGGGGAATGTATTTTTTTAGACCAAATGCAGATGCCACCCAACGAACCCAACGCACTAAAATACGATATACCCAGCGTAAATGCTGAACCCGAACATGTAATAACATCGCCGCCATAATAAAAAAAACAACCACACACAAAATACCAACAATTACCGCCACACCACCTAATAAATAAGTTAAATCAGTCGCAGCAATCGAACCAAATAATCCACCATACGTCGAACTTGGCATAATCAAACCAAAACCAATCGCACCTAAACACAACGCAATAAACCCACGCAAGAAATTGTATTCTGGCAAATGTTCATATTCAAACCCAAACATTTTCGATGCACCCCAACGTGCCAACGCCAAAAATAAAAACAACCCAGGTATAACACCAACAACATAACGTACAGATCCAACAATATACCCCATAACAGATTGTGTGCCAAAACCACTGGATACAGCCACACCATCCAAATATGGATTATAAAACAACATCGCGATCACAGCCCAAATACAGATACAAAAAATACCCACACCAATTATACGCTGTGCCAAACTCTTTAACGCACCAGATACACGTTCTGGTAAAAAATTAGACTTTCTATTCCCTGCCATAATGCAAGTATTTTATCATAAACAAGACAAAAAAAACAGACGATTTTTTTATCGCCTGTCTTTTTATTATTATTCGGACTTTTTCAGCATATACCACTTTACAATATCTGCAATTGCCATACCCAAAAATGCACCTAAAATTACATCTGATGGCCAATGTGCACCAAACGCAATACGCGAAAACCCAATAACAATCGCCAATGTCCATGTAAACCATTTATACTTTGGCGCCAACATACCAATCATAACCAAACCTGCAAAACTGATTATAGTATGACCAGACGGCATTGAATTAAACGCCCAATCAAATGATGGTGGGAAAAATCCTGTCATATCAAGTGCTTCATAAAATATAGGTCTGGCACGCCCAATAATAGTCTTTAAAATCTTGACAACAACACCTGCCGATAAAATGCTGTAAAATATCAAGAACGCATGACTAGTCTTTGTTTTTACAAACAAATCACGAACACCAGATATTTCTGATTTTAAATATTTCTTTACACATAATAATGCAGCCGCAATAAAAGATACAATAAACCACATCTTGGCAGAAAAGAACACATCAAACAAACGCCACAATTTACAATCAAATTCACGAATAAATGTAAACAGCGGCTTATCAAACCAGAAAATCCCCAACAATACCAACACAAGTGTTACAGCCGCAGCCACCCCCATTCTTTTCCATTTAATTTTATTGTCTTTGGTTAAAAACATTTCACACCCCTATATAAATTTTATAAATCCATTAAACGGTTATAGATTTTTTTATCTGTTAAAATCTGAACAGATACAGCCATCGACAACGCATCTTCATCAGCACCACTTGCAATTGTTGGACAACCGCGACGTATCACAGTTACATCTGTATCTGGTTCTTTGTTAAAATCACGTGCATTAAAATCACCATTTATAACATTTAAAAAGAACGCATTTTGTTGCTGACTTGAACGAATATTAGACAGACAGACAATTGGGAACACACCACGACCATCGATAACATTTCCCTGCCCTGTCTTGATAGCCTTATTCAACAGTTCCAACATACCGCCATTTTCCAAGTCAATTTCTGTTGCAATTCTGGCATTGCCTGCTGTTGGCGTTCCCACTAAAACACCGCGATTATTTTCATAGAATGCGGCGGCTATTGCCTCGGCTGTGCCACGCGTTTGATCAGACATCAACACCACCACAGGCACATCTGTAATCGCAGCTGCATTTGGTAAAACTTCTACCTCATCAAATGCTGTTTCAATAATACGCATTACAGGTTTTGCACCAATAAACAACCCTGCCAATTTTGCGGCAGCACGTTCATCATCACCGCTGGACGCACGTAAATCAAGAATAATCCCATTTATATCTGAATATTTATTTAAAGCACTTTTAATAATATCAACAGCACCATCAGATACCTGATGTACAACAATTTCAAGCAAGCCTCCATCATCAGGATTTGAACGATGAACAACATCTGCATCCGCTACAATCACAGTCGCACGACGCAAAACAACGTCCTTGCTGCCACGTGGGGATAATATTTTTATTTTCGCGGTACCAGAATTAAAACCACTGATAACAGATGCCAGCTCTGCATCAGACATATCACGAACTAATTTTCCATTTATCTGAACAATTAAATCACCAGAACTTATACCCGCTGTATCTGCAGGTGCCCCCTTGAATACACCATCGACGCGAAAGTTCCCACGTTCGTCACGCACACCCTCCATACCAACACTGGTCAACAATCTGCCATCTTCGGTAATTTGCGCAGACCTAGAGAAAACATATCTGCCATTTTCATCCAAACCGCGAATAATCGCATCGACAACATATTGATAAATTTCACTTTCAGACAAAGACTTCATATACTCATCATTTGCACGCATTTTTAAAACAAGTGCTGTTGTAATTTCACCAAACGCATTCCAATCATTTGCAGATGGGCGTGGATAATTTCCAATAATTGTATCATTCCAAACTAAAACAACGCGCTCATCCGTAGCTGCAATATGTGCAGACTTATTTAAATTTTCCAAACTCTCAATTGCCACATTTAAATTTTTTCCACCCCACTTTACTCCATTTAATTTTTCATAAACATCCGCAAAGTTTTGTGACATCTCAAACACAGGCAAACCGTCTTGAATTGGTTCATCTTCGTAAAACAAACCATCTGCAAAACACGGTGTCATACCAATGAAAAACGCCAACATAAAAAATATTTTTACAATTCTCATATTACACCCTCCATTGGTATGACATATACTTATTTATCTGTATCACGTAAATTAAAGTTATACAAAATCATATTTGAAATAAAGATACTTGTAGCTGTTCCCATGATGACCGAGAACCCCATCGCAATTGCAAATTCACGCAACATTTGACCACCGAACAAATACAAACCAATCATTGCCAACATTGTTGAAACACTGGTCAACATTGTACGTCTGAACATTTCACTAACAGATAAATCAATCAAATCACCCATCGGCATTTTGTGGTATTTTTTCACATTTTCATCTATTCTGTCATAGTTTACAACCTTGTCGTTAATAGAATAACCAATACCTGTCAAAATAATCGCAATCGCAGTCTGATTAAATTCCAGCCATGTCAAAGAATAAAATCCGAACATCAATACAAAATCCAAGAACAGCGAACAAAATGCACCAATCGCATAACCGCCTTTGTATCGAATCCAAACATACACAGCCATCATGATAAAGGCAAACAATATTGCCAAAATACCACCACGAATCAATTCGCCGCCAATTTTTGGACCAACGATTTGAACCTGTGCATATTCTACCTTGTTACCCAAGATTTCTTTGATTTCAGACACACGTTCGTTTTGTTGTGCATCTGTTGCACCCTTTGGCAGCCCCAGACGGATTAAGATAGCCTTGCCATCAACCTGTTGCAATTCTGGTTTAAACGCATCCAAATCTGCACGCATTTTATCGATTGTATATGATTCTTCTACTGGCGTTACCTCCATCGAAATACCACCAGAAAAGTCAATACCATAATTCAACCCACGAAATAACAGCGATAAGACAGATAACAAAACCAATGCACCAGAAACGATGTATGCGATTTTGCGATATTTCATAATATGTAAAGTCATATCTATTACCCCCAAACTTTATTTTGCATAACCAATTTTTTTATTTTTACCGTTCATGTACCAGTCAATCATAACCTTGGACAAACAAACGCATGTAAACAATGTTGTCAAGATACCGATAGACAGCGTTACCGCAAATCCACGAATTGGACCGGCACCGAATTGGAACAATACCAACGCACAAATCAATGTGGTCAAATTTCCGTCCAAAACAGTCTTCATAGAACGATCAAACCCCATATTTACCGCACGCAAGCTTGGTGTACCAGATTTTATTTCATCCCTGATACGTTCAAACGGCAATACGTTTGCGTCAACCGCCATACCCAACGTCAGCACGATACCCGCGATACCTGGCAACGTCAAAGTTGCACCAAACAGTGCGGTCAACCCAACAATCATACCCAAGTTTACCATCAACGCGATACCTGCAATAACACCAAAACCACGATAAACATAGAACAAGAACATAAAGATAAATAACACACCTGCAATTGCACCTATTTTACCACCTGCAATTGTATCGGCACCAAGCCCTGCACCAACAACACGCTCTTCAATTACTTGCAATGGTGCGGGCAATGCACCAGAACGCAACAGTACTGCTAAATCTTTGGCCCCCTGTAATGTAAAACCACCTGAAATTTGACCACGTCCACCAGGAATCGGTTCACGAATAACAGGTGCAGACAATACTTTGCCGTCCAAAACGATTGCAAAGCGTTCATTTACATGCTCTGTTGTCAGTTTTGCAAACCTGCGTGCACCAGACGCATCAAACACAGTTGAAACAACAGGCATATTATGTTGATCAAATTCAGCCTGTGAATCTTTTAATGATTCGCCAGAAACTTCTACCCTAGAATAAACAGCGATTGGCAAACCACCCATATCCATATAAGGCAAAAATTCTGTACCATTTGGTGCACGACCAGATGCAATCTGTTCACTTGTCACATTTTCATTTACCAAATGAAAACTCATCTTTGCTGTCTGACCAATCAAGTTTTTGATATGTTCTGGGTTATCAACACCAGGCAATTGAACCAAGATATATTTACCACCCTGACTTTGGATAGATGGCTCTTTGGTACCCAACGCATCAATACGACGACGAACAATTTCAATACTGCGTGCCAGGGCATCCTTGATCATTTCTTGTTTCTGTACATCTGAATAAGACAAAGTTATCGTCTTACCATCAGACTTAACATCCACAGTATTACCAAACGCTGCCTTTAAACGCCCTTTGGCATCCGAAACCTGCTTTTCATCACGCACAACCAATGACACAACACCATCATGATTACGCAAATTAGAAAAACGAATAACACCCTTGTTTCTGTCAATCAAAGTACTGCGTGTTTCATCATACAACTGTTCTGTTTTTTCTGCGAACATTGTATTGGTATCAACCTCTAACAACAGTTGTGCACCACCCTTTAAGTCTAACCCCAATGACACCGGCCCAATCCAAGATGGAAAATAAGGTGCCAGTTTTGGCGACATTGTTGGCACAGCCAACAACACACAAAATACAGCAACAAAAATTATCGCCAATTTTTTAAACATATCTTTTCCCTTTTACTTAGCTTTTATTCAACACTTGCCACTGCGTTCTTTACCACTTCGATGACAACGCCTTTGGCAACTTCTACTTCTATTGTTTTTTCATTAACTTTTTTGACTGTTCCATAAATGCCAGCCGCCATTACACGATTGCCAACCTTTAAAGAATCCAACATTTTTTGATATTCTGCCATGCGTTTTTTATTTGGTCGTACCATCAACAGATAGATAATTCCAAACACTACAACACAATACAAAACCATACCCCAAAAGCCATTTTGTGGTGCGGCCGCAGTCGTTTGCACAACTGTATCAACAACTTGTTCTGTTTGTTCCATGTATTTTCTCCTTGATTTAATACAGGCACATTAGTAAAAAAAGCCCGATTTGTAAAGTAAAAATAAGAAAGATTACAATCTTTCAAACCAAGTATCTATTTCCGCAATCGGAATGATTTTATACACAGGCCGTCCATGGTTACATTGACCTGCACGTTCTGTTTTTTCTATATCACGCAACAAAGCGTCCATCTGGACCAAGTCCAACTTTTGCCCTGCCCGCACAGAATGATGGCATGCATAATTTGCCAGTTTTAAATGTAACCGCTCATTTAATTCTGACGAATGTCCGTTTTCACGAACTTCGTCCGCGATGTTATGTAAAACATCACCCCAGTTTAAATCCCAATCTGACGGCTTTTCAAATATTGCAATTGCTGCATCACCAAATGCATCAATATGCAAACCAGAACGTTTTAATTCATCTGCGATTGACATAATAGCCGCAACATCTTCTTCACGTAAGTTTACAACAATCGGTGTCAACAAAGGCTGAGATTTAATTTTATACTGACGCAATTTTTCATAAGTAATACGTTCATGTGCAGCATGTTGATCGACAACAATCATATTATCGTCTTTTTGTGCAATTATATACTTATTTGCAACCTGTCCAACGACACGCCCAAGAGGCAAATCAACGAAAACATTTTCTATTTTTTCTTCACCATGCTTTGGCACAGATTGAACAGATACAGGCACTGCAAAAGGATTTTGCACAACAGATCTAATATCATCACGAACCTGAAAAGATTCTTTTCTTATACCAAAATCAAATCGTGGTGCTGCGACAGTTGGCGAAACACTTGATACAAAATTTAACGGCTTTTCTGGAACATTTTGCACCATTTTTTGTGACAATCTGTCACGTAAAGTTTTTATTATAAACGAACGCACATGCGTAGGCTCCAAGAAATGCACTTCGGTCTTGGCCGGCGACACATTTACATCAACTGCATTTGTGGGTAATGTTAAATACAACACACATAACGGAAATTCACGTGCGTGCATAACATCCATATATGCTGCACGCAATGCACCAACCAATATCTTATCTTTTACAGGTCGCCCGTTCACATACAAATATTGGTCCACAGACGACGCACGACGCAATGTTGGTTCTGAAATATAACCTGTCAATTTCATGCCAACCGTTGACCCAGATTCTGCATCAACCTGTAACATACGCCCAACAACATCTTCGCCCATAACATCAGAAATACGCGATAATAAATCCTGATTTTTTGCAAAGAACCATTTATTATTCAACACAAAACCAACATCTGTCCGTGCCATCGCAAGTCTTTTAACCACATCCAATACTGACATCAGTTCAGCCTTGTCCCCGCGTAAGAATTTAAGACGTGCCGGTGTTTTTGCGAACAAATTTTTAACACGAATTCTGGTGCCCGATTCCCAATCTGACGGTCGCACCTTGCCAGTGTTACAATCTATCTGCCAACCGTTTATATCAGACTGTTTATGAGTATCTATTGTCATATCAGACACAGATGCAATTGACGGTAACGCTTCACCACGAAAGCCCATAAAATTTATATTTAACAAATCGTCATCCGGCAATTTTGACGTTGCATGTCTTGTTATTGCCTTGGCTAAGTCATCTCGCGTCATACCAACACCATTATCTATGACGCTTATCATTGTACGTCCACCGTCAGTTACATCTATAACAATTTGATCTGCACCTGCGTCCAGCGCATTTTCAACCAGTTCTTTAACGACACTGGCTGGACGTTCTACCACCTCGCCCGCAGCGATTTGGTTTATAAGATAATCGGGCAAAACACGAACAGACATTCTAAAATTACTCTTTAAATGTTACTTCCAAAATTTCGTATTCTTTTTCACCACTTGGCAATTTAACAATGCAAGTATCACCAACACATCTTCCAATCATTGCACGTCCCACAGGGGATGTACAAGAAATAACAGTACGACCATCTGATTCAATATCAGACAGTATTCTGCATTGCATTTTATTACCATCTTCGTCTTCTGCAACAACGCGAGCACCAAAAACAACACGATTACCACTTAACGAATCAACGTCAATTACCGCAGCATTTTGAATTAAATCCTCTAAAAATCTGATACGACTGTCGATTTGACGCTGTTTTTCCTTGGCAGCACTGTAATCCGCATTTTCAGACAAATCTCCCAAAGAACGTGCCCACTGTACAGTTTCTAAAATTTCAGGCCTTTGATTTTCCTTTAAATCTTTCAGTTCTTTCAGCAAGTTATCAAAACCCGCACGTGAAATTGGTCTCTTTTCCATTTTATCATCCTATAATTACATTTTATTTTGGGAATTATACGCATTCATTTTAATTTTGCAATTATCAAATGAAAAATGTATAATTTCATAGATATGTTCAGGCCAAGTATCTTAAACCGCTTTTTATTACGCCGATTTTTTTCCGGCGTTGGTTTAGTATTACTAGTTGTTTGTGGAATAATACTAGCTGTCACATTTGTAGAACGCCTGCCATCAAACGCCACTGCAATGGGGGCCTTGTTTGATTCATGGATACGTCTGCTGGAATATATGCCAATGTTTTTACCAATGTCTGTATTTATGGGAACGCTGCTAACATCGTACAACCTTACTAAATCCAGCGAAGGCATTATTATATCTGGTGCCGGCATGTCACCTTTTCAATCAACAAAACCATTTTTTGTTGGTGCGTTTTTAATCGGTTTATTTGCAACAACTGTTATAAATCCTTATTCTGTTGCTCTTAGTACCCAAGACATATCTTCCGACAAATTACAACTAGTTGATAATAAAATATGGTTACGTGAAAACACCGAAAACCAGTTTATAACTATGCACGCACAAAACATTGAAAAACAAGACAATGCACTAATTTTCAAAAATTCAACAATTTATGTCCAAGGCGATAATTTCAAATTAAAGATGCGAATAGATGCAGATAACGTAAAACTGTCCGAAAACAACCTATCGGCACAAAACGCAAATATTTGGTATTCGGACGGGAAAATAAAAACATCTGATTGGGAAACATACACATTACTAACCCCACAAACTGTACTGGACAGATATATGCAACCGGATCAGATTTCATTTTGGCAATTGCCACGATTTATCAAAAAGATGCAAAGCATTGGTGTACCTGTACGTCCACACTTGGTACAATTATGGACACTGATGTTTCTGCCGTTAACAATGATCGCAATGGCAACGCTTGGGGTTGCTTTTTCACAAACAAAACAACGCAGAAATTACAGTTTTGGTATTAAATTTAGTCTGGGAATAATTGCATGTTTTGCGTTGTACTTTTTAATTAACCTGTTTAACGCATTGGGCTCAACAGGAACACTACCACCAATATTATCTATTATTGCACCACCGCTTATAATTATCGCAGGTGCAGGAATATTTATAAATACGTTTGATAATATTTAAATTTGAGGGGGAAACAAGATGCCACTTAAACGTAAAAAAAAGACAAAATTTAATACAATTATAATATGGGCATTACTTGTTACGCTTATAATACTGATGATAATATCATTTCCTGCGACGCAACACATGACAGAAATCGTAGTATACCCATGAATTATATAGATATTTTCTTAGAAGCATTATCAGCAGAAAAAGGACGCAGTGAAAAAACACTGACATCTTATGCGTCTGACTTAAATCAAGCCAACGAAGCAATTGACGGTGGACTGATGAACGCCACAGAATCTGCCGTACAAGACTTTTTATCATCACTGCCTGATAAAGCGTCATCGATTGCACGCAAGGCATCTGCCCTGCGTGGTTTTTATAAATTTCTGATGTTGGAAAAAATAATAACAGTCAATCCAACTGCAAATCTTGAATTACCTAAAAGAAATCGTGCCCTGCCGAAATTTCTATCTGTTGATGAAATAGAATTACTAATATCATCTGCGGGCGATGTACGAAATTCACTTCGCCTACGTGCAATGATTGAATTATTATACGCATCTGGACTGCGCGTATCTGAATTATGCGAATTACCAATATCCGGAATATTGGGCAATAAATTACTTATACATGGCAAAGGTGCCAAAGAAAGGCTGGTACCAATGCACGACGCAGCAATACATGCACTAAACAAATGGCTGGATGCACGTGGGGACACAAATTCAAAATATGTATTTCCATCAAATGGGAAAACAGGTCACATAACACGCGACGGATTTTTCAAAATATTGAAAAAGTGTGCAATTTTATCAGGAATTGAACAAAACCGCGTCAGCCCACACGTATTACGTCATTCATTTGCATCACATCTGTTGGCTGGTGGTGCAAATCTACGTGCAATACAAACAATGTTGGGACACGAAGATATTTCAACAACACAAATTTACACACATGTAATGCCTGAAAAACTAAAAGAAACAATATCAAATCATCATCCATTGGCAAACAAGAAAGGTATATAATAAATGATAAAAAAATGTGATTTCAAAGGTTGCACCAAAGCCGGCACATGTCGTGCACCAAAAACACGTGACTTAAAAGAATATTGGTTTTTCTGCCGTGAACATGCTGCGGAATACAATAAAAATTGGAATTTTTATGCCAATATGACCCCCGAAGAAATCGAAGATGATTGGGAACGTCAAACATTTGGAGAACCATTGAAAGATGCAAAATCTGCAAATCAGGATGCATCTGATTATGCAAATTTTATAAACGATTTTATCACAGGTCGCAGCAAATTTGACCGTATACCCGCAAAAAGCAAGTTGCCATCAAACGTTATATCTGCATTAAAAGTATTTGACTTGGGCGTATCTGCATCATGGCGTGAAGTTGGCATAAAATATCGTGCATTGGCAAAAAAATACCACCCAGATACTGCAACAGACAAGAAAAATGCAGCCACAGAATTTGCAAAAATATCTGCTGCATACGATATATTAAAACAGCATTTCGGAAAAAAATAATTGCACAGAAAATACTCCTAATACTATAATACAGTCACATAGAAATAGGAATAAAACATGCATAAAATAGATATCGTTTATTTATGGGTTGATGGTTCTGACAAAAAATGGTTGGCCGAAAAAAATAAATGGCTAAAAAAACTGGGGCATGCAATTCCCGAACATCGTGGGGTTACATCCGATGAAAGATATCGCGACAACGGCGAACTTAAATATTCTTTTCGCAGCGTTGCAGAAAATGCACCATGGGTAAATCACATTTATATCATCACAGGATTTGGTCAAATTCCAAAATGGTTAAACACCAAACATCCAAAGATAACTATCGTTCCGCACGAACAAATTATACCTGCTGATGCATTGCCTACATTTAACTCTACGGCAATTGAAATGTGTATCCCAAACATTCCAAATTTATCAGAACATTTTGTTATTATGAACGACGATATTTTTATCAACAAAAAATTGCATCCTTCTTTTTTCTTTACAAAAAACGGCAAAACAAAAACTCGTCATGTAACAAAACACCCTAAAAGTAAACATATCGGTTTTTGTCTGGACAATGCCAGCCCTTATCAGTCTATATTACTACTAAGCACAAAAATGATAGAAATGTTATATGGTCGTAAGTTTTATAAATACGCACCATCTCACAGCATTGACCCATACATAAAATCTATGTGGGTTCGATGTCAAAACAATCCGATAATCAAACCGATTATTGACAATCAGATAAAAAACAAATTCCGCACAAAATCAGAATTACACCGTTGGATGTTTGACCTGTATACCGTTACAAACGGTTATGGGAAATTGTACCGTTCACGCCCACACAAAAGCAGTCGTCATAAAATATTAGATTTTATCTATAATACATTACATTGGTACAAAACAGGCAAATCATCGTATGTATGCCCATGCGTACTGGGACACGAAAAATCATTAAAAAAATGTGCTATATTCTGTATCAACGATTCTGACGACAATACCAAAGAGATGTTACAGGCTAATATAAACTATCTGGAAACACGCTTTCCGAATAAATCAGAGTTTGAAAAATAAAACCGCGATTGCGGTTTTTTATTCTTTTTTAAAGAACCTTTTTATGATATAATTTCAACCAAAAGGAGATTATTTATGAAAAAGCAACTGTCTGTTATCATTGGTGCATTGGCAATTTTATCTGCAAATGATGCGTCTGCCGAAACTAATTGGGGAACACGTGCAGGTTCCAGTGCAAATCTTAGTAGTGCACCATCGACACGCACCCGCGAAAATATAAACTACAGAAAATACCAAACAAACAGCAGCACATATAAATCATCAAATTCTGGCGATTTGTATTATACACAACCTGCGAACCGCAGTGCGTTGTATAAACAATACAATGGTGCAAAATCATCATCTGCAACAGAAACAAAAACAACAGTCCACAGAACACGTTCTGAAACAGTTCGAACAACAGCTCAACGCAAATATTTCTTGGCACACCCATTCTTCCAACCATTAAAGGGCAAATTTGGTTCTATCACAGACGTGTCTTTCACAAACAGTTCTTATGATTTTACAATAAATCAAACCAAGGACTTATATGATACAGACGGCAACCAAATTAACTCTTTGACAGGTGTCGTCGGTTCTTGGGAAGCAGATGCATTCTCGATCAAAGAAGATTTCAGTTACGGTATCACAGATCGCGTTGCATTGTTAGGTATGTTACAATACAACTCTTCTGATTATGAAATCAAATATTCAGATGGCTCGCCAACAGATAAAATGGACGATGATGGCTTGAATCTATTTGGTCTGGGTGCTCAATGGCGTTTTGTTGATAACGATCAGTGGATTGCAATGGCAGCCGGATATTTCCAACACCAAAAAGACATCGCAAATAATTTCTTGGCCGAAGTCAAAGCCGGATACAAAGTTCAAACATCAACAATTTACGGTTTGGCACGTGCATGGTTCATAGATTTGGACGGCAATACATATGGCAATGTCATTAGTGGCAAAGATAACAGCGGAAACACAACAATGTTCTATTTACCATATCAAGTAGGTGACACTAACGTCACATACCTTGAAGGTGGTCTAGGCGTATTCAGCGTCTTGAACAAAGATTGGACATTAAATGTAGAAGCAATATACGGCAACTATGATTGGCACGATCAGGCATCTGTTCGCGCTGCAATCGGATGGCAACCAAACGATTGGATGGCATTGAACCTATATGCAAAAACATCTATATATGATAACGCAGACGACAAAACATTAGACCTGTACTTGCAAGATTCAAATTCACAAATTGAAGACACCAACGGCAACAAGGTCCCAATGAATGTATTATACAATATTGGTACAGCAGATTTAGATAAATATTCTGAAACAACTATTGGTCTGCAAGCTATATTCCAGTTCTAAATAAAACAACCCGATATTCCTGTGTAACCCACAGGAATATCACAGGAGAGAGAAAATCATCATGCGTAAAATTTTATCTACTATCTTGGCTTGTGCTTTTTTTGCCCTGCCCGCTACATCACATGCGAATGTTTTGGAACACGATTCTTCTGACCCATTATATTTGCAAAATGCCGAAGAACTGCTTAGCCAAACATCATTGTCATATTGGAACCATATGCTACGCATCGGTCAAGGTTTTTCATATGGCATGAATCCACGTTTGGCAATCGGTGCAAATGTACATTATCAACATCATTTTAACGGTGAAAAGGATGGTTTTTCTGCAATTGATTTGGGTGCAGTTTATCGTATGAGTCGTGCAAACGACACAGAATCACATGTTATATCTGACGTGTTATTCGGATTTAAATTCGGTGGCAGCTCTCATGCCCGCACACCATATTATGCAGACTCAACATACTATGCAGGTCTGCGTGTTGGTCGCCAATGGGCAGGCATGACATTGGCTGCAACAATCAAATCCAGTTGGGTATTTGATGACGAACGCGGAATGTCATTTATCGACTTTATGCCCGAGGCTTATTTTAGAATTGCCCCAGAATGGCGTGTTGGCGGTGGCTTTACAATCCGCAAAGCAACAAACGACGACCCATTGACTGGCGACGATTACGACCAAGAATGGTTACATACAAAAATGGTACGCCAATATGGTCGCACACAATACATTGGTCATATAGACTATGAATTTGAAAGCGACGAAATCCAATTCGGCGGCAAAGTAAATATTGTGTTCTAGTGGTTAGTGCAGAAATTAAATAGAATGGTATAGATATGAACAAACCCGAAACCGTAGTGTACAGAAGTTACATGAGGTTTCGGGTTTGTTTATAGATATGCCATTATATTTAATTTATTTACATGGGTGGGAAACATTCGCCCGTACTTTCTGCACAACAGGCCTGTTCACCATCCGGCAACAAGACAAATTCTTCACCTGCACAGCAACCATAA
>JBKSMR010000028.1:0-8637 GCA_046881895.1 Alphaproteobacteria bacterium | reverse complement strand
AACAAGTGCTGGTTACTATGCATCCAAGGGTTCATCATCACAAACCAAAGCAACGGCAGGTTACTATGCCGCGGCTGGAGCATGTGAACAGACAGTATGTAGTGGTCGCACGAAATATAGTGCTGCGGGTGCATCTAGCTGTAGTACGGTAAGTGCTGGTTATTATACAACTGGCTGTAATACGAGTGGTAACGCATGTACAGGTCAGAGCAAGTGTGGAACAGGCAACTATTGCGTTGGCGGTGTTCAGAATAGCTGTGCAACAGGATTGACAACAATTGGATATGGCACAGGTGCAGATGAAAATGAAGACTGTGGACGTATATTGTATATAGGTGGTCAGAAGTTATATCTGCGTAGTGCACAAAAGACAGAACATGCATTGAAGGTTAAAATAGGAGATACAACTTTCTATGGCAATATGAGCACGACTGCTAAGAATATCAGTGATGGTGTAACCAAAAAGTTGCGTGTGAACTATAACGGGACAAAGTATTATGTTCACGATGACAGTGTTCAATAAATAAATTAAATATAATAATTCGTCTAAAAACAAATCGGGAATCTTATGTGGCGTTATGTACACTACGATTCCCGATTTGTTTTTACCTTAAATCATTATATAAATAAATTGCGCAAGTGGATTAGATAAAAAAATCCCCCAAACGGGGGATTTTTAATCGTCGATAACTGAGTATTCACAGAAACCTTCGTTTGTGTCACAACGAGATGTTGTGCCTTCACTAATGAAATAACCTTGTTCATGCAAGCATGCAGGGCATACGTTTGGTGCCTCTGTTCCGATGTGCCACATGCCACAGTTTGTACAACGTCACATAACGATTTTGTCTTGCTTGAATAATGTGCCATCTTCAATTGCTTCGGCCAAGGCACGGAAGCGTGATTCATGATAGCGTTCTGCTAATCCGATGTTTTTCAAGATTTCTGCAATTGCAGGAAAGCCTTCTTGGGCTGCGACTTGTGCGAACTTTGGATACATTTCAGTATTTTCTTCGTGTTCACCATATGCAGCAGCTTGCAAGTTCTCCAAAGTTGTGCCGATTTTGCCGGCAGGGAATGACGCAGTAATTTCAATGTCGCCACCTTCTAAGAACTTGAACAAACGTGATGCGTGTTCTTTTTCTTGATCTGCTGTTTCTAAGAATACTTTTGAAATAGCCTGAAAACCTTCTTTCTTGGCCGCAGATGCATACATAGTGTAACGATTACGTGCCTGAGATTCGCCCGCAAACGCAATCAACAGATTTTTTTCTGTTTGTGTACCTTTCAGTGATACCATGGTTTGTTTTCTCCTTTATGGTTTGTGTTTCTATCGAAAATCATAGCAGAGATAATAGTAAAAAGCAAAAATTATTTATTGTTTTGTTTGCATGCAACACTGTGAATCAGGTGCATATATTCATCATATAATTTAATTCCCATAAAAGCACGAGCTTGTTCTATTGTTTTACCGTATGACCAATATGTCTGAGCGTTTGTTTTGTATTTAGCAACGATAAAATCACCCTTTGGGCTGCAAAGATAATAACCATAACAATTGCATCCAACAGATGAAACCTTGAAAAATTCAAATAAATTTTTTTCCTGGTGTGGCAACTTTTCTAATAATACGAACTCTTTATCTCGCACTATTTGGATATCATATGGAAAATCGTTTTGAATACGCCATAAGCCACCAATAAATTCAACTTGCGACATGCGTAACTGTTTTAATGGTACTTTTGTTAAATCTGAACGTACTGCATATTCGTTGTTTAGAACAGCCGTTACAAAAGCATCGTTTTTTTCTTTTTGCGTTTTATGTGTAGCCAGTTTATTTTTTAGTATCATCTATTAACCCCAAGAATTTCTTTTCAATGGATGATATCAGTTCGTCTATACCGATTCTCCCTGCGGCACTGATGGTTAATATTTCAGGTTTCTTTTTGCGACCGAAAGACTTTTTAAATTCAGTCAATTTGTCTTTTAATTCGTCGTTATCTATTGCGTCTATTTTGTTTATTACAACCATTTCTGGTTTTGCAATTAAATCACCGCCGTATGAATCCATTTCATGCCGGATAGCCTTGTAACGCATTGCCCAGTCTGATTCCGTACCGTCAATTACATGTAAAATCATCTTGGTGCGTTCTGCGTGTCCCAAGAATTGGTCGCCCAGCCCAACACCTGTGTGTGCACCTTCGATTAAGCCTGGCAAGTCAACCAAGACAAATTCGCGGTTGTGTGCATACATAACACCCAGTTGGGGGTTAAGTGTTGTAAATGGATAGTTTGCAATCTTTGGTCGTGCAGATGTTACCGCGGACAATAAGGTCGATTTTCCTGCGTTTGGAAATCCAACTAAACCAATGTCTGCAATCAGTTTTAAACGTAAAATCACAGTTCGTTCTTCGCCTGGCAGACCGTCGTTCGCCTGTTTTGGTGCACGATTTGTTGGGCTTTTAAAGTGCAGATTACCCCAGCCACCATTGCCGCCACGTACAGCACGATATTCCATTCCGTCTTGGTTTAAGTCTGCATATTCAATTTCTTCATTTTCAGACAAAATTACAGTCCCTGTTGGTACCGGCAATACCAATGTTTCACCAGACGCACCTGTACGCATTTTTCCCATGCCGTTTTGGCCGCGTTCTGCAACGAATTTGGTCTTGTAACGATAGTCAATCAAAGTATTTACATTTGGTACAGCAACAAACACAACGTCGCCACCACGACCACCATCGCCACCATTGGGACCACCAAATTCGATGTACTTTTCGCGTCTAAAACTGGCGGAACCATTGCCACCATCGCCCGCTTTGACATATATTTTTGCTTTGTCCAAGAATTTCATTTTTTTGCCTCTTGTGGCGTATTATAACTTAAAAACTTGCAAATTCCAGTCCAAAAGACTATAATCGTGCCGTCACGTAAGTGATGATGATTCTGAAGCCGTTGTGCAATAGTCATTTTGGACTGGGGGGCGGTACCCCACAGCTCCACCATTTTTTGATATGATTTTTTTCGGTCGTATCCAAGAATGGGGCTGACATAGATTCGACAGGTGATGAAAGACAAATTGGTTGAATCCGACATGGCGTCGTTAAAAGCCGACTAAAAACTGAATGGCGATATGATCGCTGCTAACGATAACGTTAGCCTTGCAATGGCTGCCTAATGATGGCTTGAATATGGTTGGCAATTGTTGACCACATTCGTTTTAGTTATTGCGGGGTCGGTCGGGTACCTGGCACCAGAAACCCGACATTTAATAAAACATTATAAAAAATATAGGAAGGCAAAAAATGTTTGGAAAAGTTAAAAAAGTGTTCTTTACAGGCGTATTTGGCATTTTATATGTATCATTTATTGCACAGTTGGTTTATGTCTTGGGTTTTGAATCTGGGATTGAAAATAAATTGGCTATGTTGGCCGCATTGTCATTGGAATGGTTGGTTTTGATTGCAGCACGCTATTTGTCAAAGCGTTCCAGCAACAACGCACAACACAACGGTTTCCGCCGTCATTAAAGAAATGGTGCTTTAAAAAGTCCCCCAAACGGGGGATTTTTTTGTTGGATTGTATTATTTTAAATTTTCTGCAGCAGTACGAGCCAACGTGTCAACGCGTTCGTTCATTTCATCGCCATTGTGACCACGAACCCAAACCCAATGTATCGTTTTGGTTGAAGCGATTGTGTCCAGTTCTTGCCACAGGTCTTGATTTTTTACAGGTTTTTTGTTTGCGGTTTTCCAATTGTTCTTTTTCCAATTTTTTAGCCAAGATTGCATGCCGTTCTTTACATATTGACTGTCTGTATGTATTTCCAATTCATCGTGTTTTTTTGCTGCAGTTAAGGCACGTATGACAGCCATCAGTTCCATGCGATTGTTCGTTGTGTTTTTTTCGCCACCATTACGTTCTGCGGTGTGTATGCCGTCTGTCGCAACAAATCCCCATCCGCCAGGACCTGGATTGCCAAGACAACTGCCATCTGTCCAGATTTTTAACATTTTATATTCTTCCTTTTTTATGATATAATATCATACATGACTTATAATTCCAAAGATTTAAAAGATATGGCAAATTCTGTGCGTGCATACGCACTGTATGCATTGCGTATGGCGGCCAGTGGTCATGTTGGAATTGTGTTGGGTTGTGCGGATATTATTACAACAATATATGCGAACTTTTTGCGTCGTGGGCGTGATAAATTTGTGCTGTCTGCGGGACATGGCAGTGCACTGCTGTATTCGGTGCTAAAGTTGTCGGGATATGACGTTGGCGACCTAAAAGATTTTAGAAAAATCGGTGGCTTACCAGGACATCCTGAATTCGGCATAGATGGTGTTGACGCAACAACAGGGCCGTTGGGACAGGGTGTTGGAAATGCTGTTGGAATGGCGTTGGCAGAAAAAATAAACAAGACCGATTCGCGTGTTTATTGTTTGTGTTCTGATGGCGACTTGATGGAAGGTATCACCGCAGAGGCTCTATCGTTTGCTGGTCGCTATAAATTAAATAATCTGACATTGTTGTGGGCAGATAACGGGGTCAGTATCGATGGCGTTGCACAAAATGATGTTGATGTTGTGGGACGTATGCTGTCTTATGGCTGGCATGTTGTTAGTGTTGATGGTAATGATTTTGTCCGCTTGAACCGTGCACTGCAGGGTGCACAACGTTCTTCGGCACCAATGTTTATTCAATGCAAGACGGTTATTGGGCGTGGTTCCAGCTTGGAAAATTCGCCAAAGGCACATGGTTTTGCGTTAAGCGATTCGGAACTGATGACATTGATTCAAAGTAATATATCGCCTAAAGGTGATGTATTATGGAGACAGGTTGCATCGCAGGATGTAGATACGATTTTGTGTCATGATGATCAAGAACTGCCAAAGGTTGTGTTGCCTGTTGTTGGTGAATATAGTTCTACACGTCAGCTGTCAGGAATTTATTTAAATGAATTATTAAAATATGGTGCAAAGATAGTCGGGGGAAGTGCCGATTTAGGAGGTAGCACAAATGTAAAAGTGTCCGCATCACGTGAAATTACCCCAGATGATTTCTCTGGAAATTATATAAACTATGGTGTGCGTGAGCATGCGATGGCAGCAATTATGAATGGGATGGCATCGTGTGGTGTGCGGACGTACGGCTCTACCTTTTTGGCGTTTAGTGATTATATGCGTCCCAGCATTCGCTTGTCGGCGTTGTCTGGATTGCCTGTGGTTTATGTGTTTACACATGACAGCGTCGCTGTTGGTGAAGATGGACCAACACATCAGCCGGTTGAACAATTACCATCGCTTCGTTTAATCCCGAATTTAAATGTGTTTAGACCATGTAATGGTACAGAATTGATGTTTGCGTGGCAGCGCGCGTTAAGTGAAAAGAATAGGCCTTCGGCTATCGTTTTGTCGCGTCAGTCGATTCGTTTGGTGCCAACTCCATTGGGGGTTGATGTGTCTCGCGGTGCGTATGTTATAAAAAACGCAACTGCAAAACGTGTTCGTGTGACAATTGTTGCAACGGGCAGCGAAGTACCATTGGCAATGCGGGTTGCAGATGTCTTGGGCGAATCGGTTCAGGTTGTTTCAATGCCGTCTGTAGCTGATTTTCGCATGCAGGATGCAGAATATAAAAAGAAAATATTATCTGGCTTTGTGGTCGCAATAGAGGCTGCCGCAACAGCACCATGGTTTGAGTTTGCGGATGCTGTGGTTGGCATTGATCGATTCGGAATGTCTGGTGATGGGGATGTCGTTTATAATTCATTAGGATTTGATGTAGATACAATCGTTCGTGATATAAAAGATAAAATTAAATGACGGATTTTATTTTTACTTTGTCTTCTGGTGATGAAATTCCTGTGATAATCACAACTCGACGTGGATTGCGTAATATTACACTGCGACCCAAGGTTGTGCCAAGACGTGAAATTCATATTTCGAAACCATGGTTGGTTTCAAATGCTGCGGCGATTCGTTTTTTAAAAACAAAACAACAGTGGGTTGAATGTGTGTTTGAAAAATGTCCGCAAAAAATAAAAATAAAATCAGGTGATGTGCTGGTTTTTTTAGGGCGAAAAATTGTTTTGAAACATGATACAGCATTACGTGCGAATCGGTTTGATGCAGATAATGGCGTTTTATATATCGGTGGTGGCATAGATATGTTTGAACGTCGCGTGCGTGATTTTGTAAAATCTGAATTTCTTAAAGAGTTGAAAAGTATGATTCAATCTGTGCCATGTGAATACTGGCCAAAACGAATCGCGATTCGTGATACTACGTCGCGTTGGGGCAGTTGTTCTTCAACGGGTACAATGTCTTTTTCGTGGCGATTGGCGTTCGCACCGTTGGATGTTATGCGTTATGTCGTTATGCACGAATTGGCACATAAAAAACATATGGATCATTCAGAAGAGTTTTGGGCGACTGTACGTGAGTTGTATGGTTTTGGTGTTGAGCGTGCTAAGCGATGGCTGACAAAAAATGGCGGTGAATTGCATCGGTATTTTTAATCAAGAAAAGGTACCTATGGTAAAAGTAGGGCGGTTATTGAATAATGTGTATGTTCTTTATGGGGTATACACGACAAACGCAGATGTTATCGCCAAGAAAACTTTTCTTTCGTCATTTGTGTGTGGTGGTTATACCCCACCTTTGTTAAAGACTTGAAATTTCAGAAATTTATACTACAATTAAATGGAAATGATTAAATTTTTAAATATCTTTTCTGTTTTTCATCACACCCAGTTGGGTGGGTATTAGCATATTAATTTTTTATATGATATAATCGACATAAATAAAATGTCGCACTTTCTAATATTAAAAATAGGAATAAAAAGATGGATTTAAAACCAACAAAACCGTTATCGGGTTTTATAGAATTGTTACCGGCACAACAACGTTGCTTTGACTTTTGCGCTGCACGTATGTTGGCTGTACTGAAAGTCGCTGGATTTAATCAACTAGATTTGCCGGCAATTGAACGTGCCGAAGTTTTAACAGATAAAGATAATTGGGACGAAATTGAAACACAGATGTTCTTGTTCCAAAAAGGCGATACCAAAATGGGATTGCGTTATGATGGAACAGTCGGTTTGTCGCGTTATGTTGCAGGGCATCTAAATGATTTGACTTTTCCATTCCGTGCCAGTCAGTTTTCAAAACGTTATCGTGGTGAACGTGCTCAACGTGGTCGCTATCGTGAATTTTATCAGATGGATATGGATATAATGGGTGTGAATTCGTTGTCGACAAATTATGATGCAGAAATCATTTCTGTGATTCAGCGAACATTGAATTCTGTATCAGAATTTATCGGTGGTAACTGTGTGCGTGTCGGTTCACGACCATTTTGGGATGCACTGTTTGATTATCTGGAAATGACAGATATTCAAAAGAAAGATGTGTTCGTTCTGATAGATAAAAAAGACAAAATGGGTGATGATGACTTTGCTGAAGGGTTAAAAGATACATTAAACGACACAGAAAAAGAAAATAAAATTAAATCCGTATTTACAAATGGTTATTCTGCGTTCTTAAACAAGTCTGACAAGTTAGATGCAGCGATTCTAGAGCTGAATAAGTTTATGGAAACATTGCAGGTGTTTGGTGTGAAAAATGCCGAGATTGATTTGTCGATTGCACGTGGTTTGGCATATTATACTGGTTTGGTATTTGAATTTAAATCATTAAAATATCCGGAACTTGGAACTGTGGCTGGTGGTGGTCGTTATGCTGATTTGGCAGGTAAGTTTAGTAAAACTAAAATTATTGGTGTTGGTGCAGCAATTGGTTTTTCTAGAATCTTTGTTGCGTTAATGGAAGCAGGCCAGATTGATTTGACGCAGTTTGAATCGCCAGTTGATGTAACCGTATTGTGTATGGGAAATGAAAATTTGTCGTATGCTGTGTCTATTTTAAATGTGTTGCGTGATGAAAATATTGCTTCAACTGCGTATTTAGAAGCAGAAAAGAAGTTTAAAAATCAAATTGAATACGCTGACAAAATAAAATCTAGATTCAGTATGATAATCGGTGAAACTGAGAAAGAAAATCAAGTTGTTGCATTAAAAAATATGACAACCGGCGAACAGGTCTTGTTGTCTGTTGCGGACGCAATAAAAACTATAAAGGCGATATAATGATTGTTGAACAAAAGCTAAAAGATATTCAGGTTCGATTTGCAGATATCGAAGCACAAATGAATACAGGCAATGTTGCTGGTGATGAATTGGCAAAATTGTCCAAAGAATATTCAAGACTGGCGGAAATTATTCCGTTGATAAATGAATATTTTCAAATTATCGCGGGTATTGCAGATGCACGCGAAATGCAAAATGATGCAGAATTGCGTGAAATTGCAAATGAACAGTTGCATGAATTGAATCATTTGTTGCCTGATGTGGAAAAGAAATTGCAGATTGCATTGTTACCACGCGATGACGCGGACGATAACAGTGTCATTATGGAAATTCGTGCCGGCGTTGGCGGTGAAGAATCTGCGTTGTTTGCAGGTGATTTGTATAATCAGTACAAATCTTATGCGTTGCGTCAGGGTTGGAAGGTAGAAGTTATCGAAGAAAATGCAACGTCTTTGCGTGGTTATAAAGAAATCGTGTTTAAA
>JBKSMR010000027.1:0-9389 GCA_046881895.1 Alphaproteobacteria bacterium | reverse complement strand
CCCCGACCGTAATCGGGGGAAAAATTAACGGTGCAAAGCACCGATTTTCATCGGATTACGATGCGTCTGCACCGACTTTGTATGAGCTTATCAAGGCCCGAACCGACATCCCTGTCAGTTCAATATTTATTCTATTTGAAACGCCAAAAAAATTCAATAATAAAATTATGGGTGGGCGAGAATAAAAATCCCTTGTCACGCCCATCGCAGGCACATTTTGTCATCCCCGCGTTCCCTTTTTGTCATTCCTGCGTTCCCTTTTTGTCACGCCTATCGTAGGCAGGAATAGGGTCAATAAAATTTACAATGTTCAAATATGTATAATATTATTTTTTGGTTCGCGTTGCTCACACTGTATAGTCCCACTCCTGCCTATGCAGGAGTGACAAAGGATTTGTCACGCCGTCATTCACACATGTTTTTTGCCTGCACTACGAAGTTTTAACGAAGTAGTCTCATCTTGACGCAGACAGATGACCGCGGAATAACATAAAAGTAATACTGCCACCACAAACCACTTACACTAACCACTTGCCCATTAAAAAATCCCCCAAACGGGGGATTTTTTTATTTCAACTTTTTTGTCCATTCGTTATCTGGAAAGTTTAATTTTAACATTTCAGCATAGCCATTCGCTTGCTGTGGCAATCCAATCGCCGTATAACATTCTGTCAGACGATATAACGCCTCGGCCGGCATGACGGTCTCTTGGGCGTCTGTAACAACAGACTGCAGACGATTTATCGCACTGGTCCAATTTTCTTTACGCATATCATTACGTGCAGAATACATTACCTTGCCCGCGATATAGTTTTTCAAAATATTTATTTTGTTTTCTGCGTTCTTGGCGTATGGACTGCGTGGGAAACGCTGAACCAAAGTTTGGAATTGTTGCAATGCATACGCAGACATACCAGGTTCGCGACGAACATCACTGACCTGACGGTAATAGCACATTCCACGCAAATACATCACATATGGAACATCCGCGTGTCCTGGGTGAAAACGCATAAATCTATCTGTAGTCAATATCGCACCTGCGAAATCATCATCCAAGTACTGTGAATACGCCGCCATAACCAGCGCATCTGCCGCATATTCACTTGCCGGATGTTGTGTTTCTGCACGCAAAAAGTCCATCGCAGCCTGTTCATAGTCACCATCATTAAAATTATCATATGCAGATTTATAAATATCTGCCAACGGCATATCTGCAACAATTTCTGTATCACCACCAGCGCACCCAGCCAATACAGCCAACACACCACATAACATTACAAGTTTTTTCATAATTTAATTCCTGTCTTGATTTTCAAATACATAACGCAGTATAATCTAAACTATGAAACTAGGCAAACATATTTTCGGGGTTGGTGCCATGACTGGTATCAGCCGTATATTCGGATTCATTCGCGATATGCTAATTGCGCGCGTACTGGGGGCAGGGCGTCTGTCTGACATATTCTTGGCGGCGTTCAAGTTACCAAATATGTTCCGCGACCTGCTGGGTGAAGGGGCTTTGTCCGCTATATTTATTCCAATGTACACAGATTCCAAAAAAGACGAAAAGTTTGCCCGTAATGCTTTCTCGTGGTTATTACTGATATTACTGGGCATTACGATACTGTTTGAAATATTTATGCCACTGGTCGTATGGGGATTGGCACCTGGGTTTGACGCAACACCTGGGAAAATAGAAATGACTGTTATTATATCACGTATAATGTTTGTATACGTCATCTTTATATGTGGTGCCGCATTCTTGTCTGCAATATTAAACGCTTTTTCAAAGTTCTTGCTGGCAGCATTTATGCCTGTACTGTTAAACATTATGCTGATATGCACCTTGCTGTTCGCCATGGCATTTGGCAGCACACATATTTTATACCTGATGGCCGGCACAGTTGTATTATCTGGAATTATTCAGTTTGGCATTCTGTGGTCACGCATACGCAGGAATCACTTTGGACTGTATCTGATTAAACCGCGCTGGACACCACAGATAAAAAACATGTTTAAAAGACTGGGGGTCAGCATTGTTGGTAACGGATTCTATCAAATAACAATCATTGTCGGCACATTGGTCGCCAGTTTCCAAAGTGGTGCAGTATCATGGCTATATTATTCAGACAGAATTGTACAGTTACCATTTGCGATGATAGGTCTGGCGGTGGGAACTGTTTTGATGTCATCTATATCAAATGCACTGGCAAATAACAATATTCGCAGCGTTTATATACAACAGAACTCTTCATTGCGTCGTTCTATGATGCTGATATTACCATGTGTAGTTGGCTTATTCGTATTGGCAGAACCTGTTATAAAATTCTTGTTTGAATATGGTGCATGGACATCCGAATCAACACATGCAGTTGCAATGGCAATTATGATCCAAGTATTTGTATTACCTGCAATGCTTATCAGCCAAATTTACAGCAAAACACTCTACGCTGCCCAAGATGTTAAAACGCCTGTCAAGACAAGTATCATATCACTTAGTATTGCAGCCGTATTGTATTTAACATTGTTCCCAATCGTTGGTTATCTGGCGATTCCAATTGGCGTCGTTATCAGTGGTTACTTTAAAAACTATCTGTTGGGACGTGCGTGTCATAAACGTGGACTTGCCAAACACGATGGGCACACATTACGTTGTATTGTTGCATTTGGTGCATGGGCAGTATTACTGGGTTTTGCATTAAACGCAATTACAATTTCCAGCATTTGGGTACTGGGATTGGCAATTGGCGGATACGGCATAATATACTTGCCAGTTGCATATTTAATTGACCGTAAAATCCACATTTAAAAATAAATTTGAATACAGGGCTTTTTTATGATAAAATAAAATCATAAATGTAATGGAAGGAGTCCTTAACTATGAAAAAACTAATCTCTTTGGCGGCATTGACCGCAATCTTGGCGGGTTGTACAGACCTTAGCAGAACCGGCAGCAGCAGCACATACGGCCCAGACGCATTTGGCGAAGAACCTTTGGTGGCTGCACCTGCAGAAACAGAAAGTTTAAATAATGCCTATTTATTTGCTGCAGGCCCAAAATACTTTGTTGGTTCCGCATATCAGGTTGATGGCGTACAATATATCCCAGCCGAAGACATGACATTTAATCAAACAGGCGTTGCCGGTATTATACCTGCTGACTTGGATGGCAAAAAAACAAGCAACGGCGAAACATTTGACAGCAACCAACTGTTGGCTACCAGCAAAACATTACCATTACCAACAATCGCACAGGTAACCAATCTGGATAACGGTCAATCTGTCATTGTTCGTATAAACAACCGCGGCCCATATGTAAACACACGTTTAATCGACTTGTCATCTGCGGCCGCCGCACAAATCGGTCTGAAGGGTCAGGGCAAGGTCCAAGTCCAAGTATTAGCAGAACACTCAACAGCGGTTAAAAATGCAACATTGGGAACAACAGCAGTTGCAGAACCAACACCTGTCGCAACAGAAACAGTTGCAACAACACCTGCAACAGGTCCATACAGCATTCAGTTAGCTGCATTCTATGCCCAAGACAGTGCAGACGCATTGGCAAATCGTATGAAAGTTTATGGCGAAACAGCTGTTGTAAACGAAGGCGACTTGTTCAAAGTTCGTATTATCAATCTGGACGCACAAAAAGCACGCAGCGTGATTGACGCACTGCGTTCAACCGAAGGCATGGCCCCAGGCTTGTTAAAAGACGGCCGCTGGGTAAACGCTGACAGCATTTAAAAAAAATCCCCATTTTGGGGATTTTTTTATTTCTTTTTAAACGGCGCCAACTGCTTTGTTCTTATCAGTTCTTTATATCTTGCAATGCCTTGGTATTTTTCATCAATATCTTTTTCTGTTTGTTGATATAAACTTCTGACTTCTTTAATCGTATTTTGATAAATTTTTGACACTTCTTGATATAATTCCTGTTGGTCTTCATATACATTTTGATATAAATCCACAATATTTTTATTATCAGGCAATAAAAACTTAATACACGCCAACCGCACCTTGTCATTTTCTAGTTTCCAACGAATCAAACAGTGTTTAAATTTTAAATCAAGACCACGCTTGCAAAACGCCCATAAAAATATCGCCTGCACACCAATAATATCAAATATTTTGGAATCATTTGCGATATAATCGGAACGATAGTCTAAATTAAACTTACTTAATTCATCATCACGTGCAGAAAGTTTTAGAACCACTCGTTTTGTTTTCGGACTATTTTCAATCAATTCAGAAACAAAATCATCATAACGTTTACCGATTTGTGGGTTATCTATCAATTTCACAAATTCACGGTAACCGGTCAAGTTACCATTACTGCCTTCCTTGATTGCCGCCAGCATTTCTTTTCTTGCCTGCTTATATTCTTGTGGTCCGACATATTTTGCACAACGCAACAACCAATTCAGCTGACGTGCTAATTTAACATCAGGTTCTTGACGCCATTTATATTCAACAATCGCCCGCATCAACGGCGACGGGTTATCATAAAGGCTTTCAATTTCTGCTGGTCCACGCCGTAACAACCGTCTTGCAATCATGCCATCAAAACAACCAAAACTGCTGACACATTCTTTTGACACGAAGTGCTACCTTATTTTTTTACAACAAAGTTCACCAGCTTCTTTGGCACAACGATTGTTTTGACAATTTCACAACCATTCAGCTTTGCACCTGCCGCAGTACGTGCTGCTTCGACGACAGTATTTTCATCTGCATCAGCTGCAACAACAAAGTCTGCTGCACGTTTACCATTGATTGACACAACGATTGTCATCTGTGTTTCAACCAATTTTGCCGCATCAAATGTTGGCCATTGTTCAAATACCAGCATATCATTATGTCCCAATTTTTCCCACATTTCTTCAGTTAAATGTGGTGCGAATGGATTCAATACTTGCAACAACGTTTCATACGCAGGGCGGGGTATTTTACCACCAAACGCATTTATATATTCCATCATTGCAGATATTGCAGTATTAAACTTCATATTTTCCAAACGATCTGTCGTATCTGCAATCAGTTTATGTTGCAGACGTTCTTGATCAGCGGTCATTGGTTCATCTGTTAAATTATCCGCCAGATTTTCAACACGTTTCAAGAAACGTTGTACCCCAGCCAATGCCCCATCTGTCCAAATGCTATTATTTTCCCATGGCCCCAAAGACAACACTGTGACACGACCAGCATCTGCACCAACCGCACCAACAAGATCCGCCACCATAAACCCATTACCACGTGATTTAGACATCTTGTATCCATCATTACCCATCAACAATCCCTGGGCAGTACGTTTTGCATATGGTTCTGGGGTGTTTACCAATCCCAAATCATATAACGCATGATGCCAAAAGCGTGAATAAATCAGATGTCTGGTATTATGTTCATGACCACCGTTATAGTGTGTAACCGGCATCCAGTTTTCCATCTGCTGGCGCGAACAGAATTCTTTGTCGTTCTTTGGGTCCAGGTACCGCAGATAATACCACGAAGATCCAGCCCACTGTGGCATAGTATCTGTTTCACGTTTTGCCTTTCCCCCACAATGTGGACATGTTGTATTTACCCAATCTGTGGCACGTGCCAATGGACCTTCGCCATCATCTGTCGGTTTATAATCTGACATATACGGTTGCATAATTGGCAATTCAGATTCATCAACCGGCACCCAACCACATTTTTCACAATAAACCATTGGAATTGGTTCGCCCCAGTACATCTGACGTGAAAATCCCCAGTCTTTCAATTTATACTTGGTTGTGCCACGTGCAAAACCATGTTCTGTACCATATTTTATTGCAGCAGCAATTGCGTCTTCTTTACCCATACCGTCCAAAAAGCCAGAGTTTATATGTGCACCATCGCCTTCCCAGACTTTACCATCTTCGCCACCCGACAGAACAGGTATGATATCCAACCCAAACTTTTTCGCAAAGTCCCAGTCACGACCATCATGTGCCGGCACGGCCATAATCGCCCCAAATCCATAATCTGCCAAAACATAGTCAGAAATAAAGATTGGAATTTCGCGACCATTAAACGGATTTGTTGCCATAACACCATCCAAACGCACACCTGTTTTTTCACGTGTAACATCTGTACGTTCAATTTCAGTTTTTGCGCGCGCCGCAGCAATATATTCGTTCACATCATCTGTATTTTTAATCTTGCCCGCATTCAACCATTTTTTGACCAGCGCATGTTCAGGCGCCAATACACAGAACGTCACACCAAATATCGTATCAATACGTGTTGTATAAACAGTCATAACATCATCGCCAACCTGGAAATTGACATCTGCACCATGCGAACGACCAATCCAGTTTACTTCATCTTTTTTAATGCGTTCATCAAAATCAACATCGTTCAATCCATCCAGCAACTTATCCGCATATTTTGACAATGCCAAGTTCCACTGTAACTTCATTTTCTTTTCAACAGGCCCATGACAGCGTTCGCACTTACCATCTTCCAGTTCTTCATTTGTCAGATTAGTTTTGCAGTTTGGACACCAGTTCATTGGTAATTCAGACTTATACGCTAACCCAGCATTAAAGAACTGAATAAACATCCACTGTGTCCATTTGATAAACTCAGGATCAGATGTCGCTACACGCGTTTCTGGACTGACCGACCAACCAACACGATCAATCATTTTCGAATAATCTGCAATCAGTTCTTTTGCGACATCCGCTGGATGGCGTCCAATTTTGGTGGCATAGTGTTCACCGGCAATCCCCATGGCATCAAACCCCATTGGGAACAAAACATCATACCCACGTGCACGGCGAAAACGTGCCAGCACATCAATACCAGAATAATTCAACATATGACCGGCATGCATACCTGCACCGGACAAGAACGGGAATTCTACCAGTGTATAAAATCGTGGTTTTGAACCATCGTTTTTTGGTACAAATGCACGTGCATCTGCCCAACGTTTTTGCCATTTTGCCTCGCGTTCATGAATTTTTTTGATATCGTCTGCCATAATTTCGTCCTATTGTTAAAAACCTTTGCACGAACAATAGCAACAACCCCGCCAGAATTCAAGGAAAACATTACAATTTGTGATATTTTTTACGCACGAAAACAGGCCAAGAATTCTGTATTACCACTGCCACCTTTGACTGGCGATTCTGTAATGCCAATATTCTTAAAACCATACTGCGAAAACGCATCAACAACACGCTTTATCGAAAACTCGTGCCATTCAGACGATTTAATAACACCATTAAATTTGGCGGCGACATCACGCGGCACCTCAAATTGAGGCTTTATCAGCACAATAACAGTCTTGGCACCCCAACGCGGCAAAAATTCAACAATATTTGTCAAAGATATAAAAGAAACATCTATCACAATCAAATCAACCGGCGAAACAGGGGACAAATCACGAATATCCGTCTGTTCCATCGACACAACACGCACATCTGACCGCAATGATGCATCCAGCTGATTTGTGCCAACATCAACCGCATAAACACGTTCTGCACCACGTTCTAATAAAACAGATGTAAAACCACCGGTACTGGCACCAACATCCAAACAAACACAACTCTTTGGATTTACATTAAAAAAATCCAACGCACGTTCCAATTTTAACGAACCACGCCCAACAGAATAGGGTAATGCACCACCAGTCAGCACATCAGTATCTGCGACAATTTGGCTAGGCTTTTTAGCTGTGATATTATTTACGCAAACCAAACCAGACTTTATCGCCGTTACCGCCTTGGCACGGGTAGGGTATAAACCACGAAAAACAAGTGCTTGATCTAATCTCATACAAAATAAGCTAGCACAAAAAAATCTTAAAATCAACTTGACATTTATAATATTTTGTCTATATTTGTACTAAACAATAAACATACTAACCAAGGAAAAACTATTATGAATCTTGATTCTTTATTAAATTCAAACACAGAATATTGCACAGGTTGCGAATTTAACTGTGTACTGGGTGCCAGATGGAAATTCTTATCTTTCTTTCCAGCAAAATACCACCCAACTGTCAACAACACAAAATTGGAAGAGATTACTGATTTAAACGGCAAAAAAAGAATAGCTGTTTCGCAATCAAAAGCAGACGCAATCGCTAATGCAAGAATACACTGCATGCAATGTGCAAGATATCAACACGAGAAATAAGAAAAGAGGGTGTAATATGAATATAACATTTACCCAAGAAAACAAAACAAACATACCTGCATGCAACACACGTATAATTTGCATGGGCTGCGTGAAACATTGCACCCTTACAGCAACACCTACAAAAGAACCAAAAACATCAGACGAAACGCAGGAAATTCCACAATGGCTGCCGGTAATTGACAATATAACACTGACCGAATATCGCGACGAAAAATACATTCTGCAAAAGAATCTTAAACGTGATACTGCCGAAGCAGCAGTGCAACTGGCAAGTCATATTACAAAATTATGTGACCATTATCAAAAACAAAAATAAAATATAAAATTATGTTTACGCAAACACTTGGTTTAAACACGAATAAATGCAACGGATGCTCAGAACATTGCATACTTGGTGCAGTGCCAAGCAAACGAAAAAAAGAATACTTTATGCCGACAATCAAAGAAAAACCACGCGGATATTATTACGACAAAAATAATATCAGACATAATTTACGCCCCCAGCCAGACAAATACAAAGCAATTGACACAGCAAGACTAATTTCCAAACTTTGTCCGAAATACGACCACCACATGTTAACAATAAGCACTGCCGAACCAAACCGATGCGAAGGTTGTCTTTTCAGATGCAAACTAGGCAGCATCAAAGTCAACAACGGCTTTTTGCCAAAAATAGATAACGATATCATTTATACATATATAAATGCATACGGTGCATCAAAAACAGTAATTCCGCACCCACAAGAAACATCTGCACAAGAACTGGCAGAGCGTATCGCTAAACGATGCGATTTTTATAAAAAACACGTGAAAAAAGTCCTTTTTCACCCTGTTCGCGGATAGCAAAACACGCTTTCATACCCAAAAAAACCGCAGATTTCTGCGGTTTTTAGCGTTTTTTTACCACAAAATAGGGCAGAAAACATCATTTTTAGGCCTTAAACCATACCCAAAAACGAAAAAAACACCATCAACAAAATAACACAAATAAGACACACAAATACAACAAATAAAAAACAGCTAAAAGAAACGAAAGTGCAAAAAAAGACAAGCAACAAACTAAATAAATATCTTTTATTTTTCATACACAATTAAATAATTTTTTTATAAACATAAAATAAATTTCAAACAAAAAAAACAATCTGATCATAAAAACACATACATATATACAAACACACCAATTTGCTCGACTTATACATCATAAACTATACAGAATATAC
>JBKSMR010000026.1:0-30425 GCA_046881895.1 Alphaproteobacteria bacterium | reverse complement strand
TGTTTTTATTAGATGCCTGTGTTTTTTCAATTGGGTTATTAAATTGAAAAACAAAAGCAATCACTGCACCTGTTATCAAAGTTAAATTAACAAGTTCTCTTATAGTACTTTTTGTTTTTTCTTTCATGTCTGTTACTTCTTTTGTTTTTTGCAATAAAAATCCGCCATTAGGCGGAAGAATTTGTGGTGGGTGTTGAGGGACTCAAACCCCCGACCCTCTCGGTGTAAACGAGATGCTCTAATCAACTGAGCTAAACACCCGATTGCTGTTTCAGCGGATGAATAATATAATATATTTTTGCGTTTGTCCAGTTTTTTATTTAATTTTTTTACCATTTTCTGCATTTATCTGCATTTTACCGACAAAAATGGTGCCTTTTTCATATTTTGGTGCTGTTTGTTTTTCGATTTCTGTACGCCAAAATATATCGCCGTTATTGGTTGCGATTGCGTATAAATAGCTGTCTGTGCCCACAACAAAAGCATAGTTTTCGGTAATAATAAATGGTTCTGCAACGCTGATATCAACACACCATTGCTTAACCCCAGATGTTGCGTTTATTTTACAGAATGCGTCGCCCAGACCGCCTGCAAATACAGCGTTTTTATGTACGATAAGTGGTGCGATAATATCAATCATCGATGCACCACCAGTCAGGTTGCTGGCACGATATACATCCGTAATCCACATAATTTTTCTAGATTGTGGTTGTATTTTTATAACTTCGCCTGTTGTCAGGCCTGCATAAACGTATTTTCCGTCACAAATTGGCTTTTGGTTGCTTTTAACAGAATTGTTTGTTGCAAAGCCATTAAATATTTTGCGTTCACCATGCCATACTGTGTTTGTTGCGTCTTGGGTATATGGACAATCATCATTTTTATTTACGATGACCGATTCGGGAATGTTAGTGATATTTTTATTTTTTACATCAATATTTGATGTATTAAATATTGCAGTGCGAACCCCCGGTAAAATTGGGTCATGTTTATCACATGCGACCAATGCCAATGCACAACAAACAAATGCAGATATTTTTCGCATATTTTATTTCCTGTGTTTTAACGCAAGCTTTGTGCTGTGCCAGAAATAGATGCTGGTGCGTTTTTATCGTTTATAATTTTATCCAACCATTTGTTTGCAGATTCTGTATTACCTTCGGACAAATACTTTTGAGCAATATTCAGCATCGCAGTATAATAAAATGGTGAATTCTTGGTATTTAAACCGGATAGATATTTTTCAACCTCCTTGCCGGACATTTTGTCGCCACGGATTCCAACAATGTGCAATTTTGCCAAATCGCGGAAATCATGTGTGTTGCCGTTTTTTGCCAGTTCTTCCAGCTTTTTTATATCTTTGTCCAATAAATACGCCTGGAATAATGCCAAATCACTTGTTGCACCAGATGTATCACCTGCCAATGCGGCCAATGCATTTGCGTCGCCATTTATTGCAGCTGTTTCATATGCAGCAGCAGTTGCCATTTTATTTGCGTGATATGTGCGAACGCCGATTTGAATACCTGTTGCGATAATCAGCACAGTAATAACACCAGCCATAATATGACGGGAATATTTTTTGATGAACTGCATCGTTTTTTCGTTGTTCACTTCTTCCCAAACCTCGCGATACAAGGCGTCTTGAACGTGTTCTGCATGTGTCTTTTTTGGTGCCTTTACTTTTTTGTTTCTTTCCAACATAGTTGCCATAATAAATTTCTCCTGTGCTTGATAATTGTTAAATTATGTTATACTATAAAAGTTATGACAAAGGAAATCAAGGACGCTTTACCAGTTGTTAAAAATAGCAGTATTGTATCTGCTCGTGGGGTCAGTGATGAGTCTGGATTGGCCCAGTACATACAAACTGTTCAGAAAATCCCTGTTTTAACAGCAGAACAGGAATATGAATATGCGACTAAGTGGGTAAAGAATCAAGATCAGATTGCAGCTGAAAAATTAGTTGCCAGTCATCTACGTCTTGTTGTATCTGTTGCATATGATTATAAAAATTATGGTATTCCGGTTGGCGAACTGATTGCCAGTGGTAATATGGGGTTGATGCAGGCGTTGCAGAAATTTGATCCAGAAAAAGGTTTTCGTTTTTCTACATACGCAATGTTTTGGATAAAAGCAGAAATATATGAAACAATTCTGAACAACTGGTCAATTGTTCGTATTGGAACATCTGCAAATCAAAAGCGTGTTTTCTTTAATCTGTCGCGTGCGAAACGTGCATTGGGTATTATGGATAATAATCTGACAGACGAACAGACAAAACAAATTGCAGATTATTTAGAAGTGCCAGAAAAGGACGTTGCACGCATGGCAACACGTGTTGGTGCACGTGATTTGTCGCTGAATGCACCAATAAATTCCGAAGATGGTGGAACCGATATATTATCTAATATGACAGACGGTCGCGATTCAATCGAAGATACACTAGAACAGATTGAATTCAGACGACGTGGTTATGAATTGTTAAAAAAGCATCTGGCAAAAATGTCTGAACGTGATCGTGATATTCTTGTTGCACGCAGACTGCGTGAGCCTGTGGCAACATTGGAATCTTTGTCGCAAAAATACGGCATATCGCGTGAACGCGTTCGACAAATTGAAGAGCGTGCATATAATAAATTGCGTGATGCAATCTTAACTGAAAGCGAAGGTAACAAATAGTATGTTTTATTTAAATAGGATTCTGTGTGCCACGACATTACTAATGGTGTTTGGTGGTGCGTATGCACTTGATTATAATATTGGTAATACAGATTTTCGTCTGACAGGGTACGGTACGTTTGGTATGATAAATCCTGATATTGAAACGCCGTTGTCTATTGGTGATTGGCGTGTGCGTGGTCAGATAACAAACTCTTCTATCCAAGATACGAAATTGGGGTTTGTTTACGCGATGGACAAGGCATCATTGGACAAGGGTAATTTTTCACGTGAAGTTTTTGCATTTTTGCAATCTAAATCAGTCGGTCGTATTGAATTTGGTTTTACGGATTCGATTGCCAGAAAATTGGGTCTGGGGTTGCCGGACGTTGGTGGACTGCGTATAAACGACAGACCGTTGTATAATGAAAAAATTATTCCAGATGGTGCTGTAATTGCAGATACGATTTTGACATCTGGTCGCAGTAATTCTTTGCGTTTGAATGCTGTTTCTAATTCAAGTAATGGTGTTCAATACGGTGTGTCTGTATCAGGTATAACAGATGATTATAAATGGGCGGCTGACGCAGGGATAAAATACAGAAAGTCATCTGGCAAATTAAAGTCTGCATATTCTGTTGGTGCGTCTTTTATGAACAGGCCTGATAATTTTGACAATGAAATTTATACACCTGGGGTAACGGCTGATTGGCGTGCACAGATGTCAATGTCAATGAATTTACAGTATAACAGTTGGATATTTGGTTTGTCTGGTCGTGTAATATATGACCAAAATCCAATTGGCGAAGTTTCCGATGGTTTTGTTGTTGGGACGGGTGTCAGTTATGACCTATTTCAATATAGTGTATCATTAGTTTATATGATGTCTGATACAGGTGTGTGGCAAAATGATGTTGATGATTTTATAGATAACACAGTTGTTGCGTCATTCAGATATAAATACAGTGAAAATGTTGATGGTTGGATATCTGGCGGTGCAACATCAAAAACACCATTTATATCTGCAGGTATGCGTATAACTTTTTAAAGGCATGATTATGAATCATGATTTTGAACAGTTTTTATTGTCTATGCGACCAGATTGTATGCGTACAGTATCTGTTGCAAATGCGACAGACGTAAATGTTTTATTATCTGTGCAGACTGCATATAAACTGGGTTTTGTAAACGCGATTTTATGTGGCGATGAAAAAGAAATCAAATCAGTTGCAGATGAAAATAATATTGATATATCAATGTTCGAAATCGTACATTGCGATGATGAGTTGGCATCTGCAAATAAGGCTGTATCTCTTATTCGTGATGGTCGTGCAGATATTTTAATGAAGGGGTTAATCCATACTGCTGATATTTTGCGTGCTGTACTAAATCGCGAAACAGGTATTCGTGGAAATGGTATTTTATCGCATGTTTCTGTTTTATATTCGCCAAAATTACAACGCAGATTATTTTTAACAGATATCGCAATGGTTATGTACCCAGACTTGGATAAAAAGATTCAGTTGGTAAAAAATGCTGTGTCCTTGGCACGTCATATGGGGGTGCAAAAACCATTGGTTGCACCGCTTTGTGCTGTTGAAACATTAAATCCAGCGATGCAGGCCACAGTTGATGCAGACGTGTTGCAAAAAATGAACGCGAATGGCGAAATTTCAGATTGTGTTATCAGTGGTCCAATTTCTTTTGATATTGCTGTGTCTGGTAATGCGGCCAAAATAAAACAATATAACGGTCCAATCCAAGGTGATGCAGATATTTTATTGTTTGATAATATCGAAGCAGGCAACAATACAATAAAAGCAATGGTTCAATTTGGCGATTGGATTTTTGGCGGTGTTGTTATTGGTGCGAACGCACCAGTAATTGTAAATTCACGTTCAGATAGCGATATTTCAAAGTTGTTTTCAATAGCCTGTGCATGCAGTATGTAAAAAATCCACAATTTTGTGGATTTTTTTCTTGCTTTTATGTACATCATGCACCACAATCTTTGGGCATTTTTTAATTAAACGCAAGGAGAAACCATGAGTAATAAATGGGTATATACTTTCGGTAATGGTCAGGCCGAAGGTCAGGCAGATATGAGAAATCTGCTGGGTGGCAAAGGTGCAAACTTGGCCGAAATGAACTTGGTTGGTCTGCCAGTTCCTGCTGGATTCACAGTTACAACCGATGTTTGTGTATATTACTATGCAAATAATCAAACATATCCAGCTGATTTGATGGATCAAGTACGCAGTGGTATTGCACATGTTGAATCGATTATGGGCAAGAAATTTGCAGACTTGGAAAATCCATTGTTGGTATCTGTTCGTTCTGGTGCACGCGTATCTATGCCAGGTATGATGGATACAGTATTGAATCTGGGTTTGAATGACGATACAGTAAAAGCATTGGCAAAAATTTCTGGTAACGAACGTTTTGCATATGACTCTTATCGTCGCTTTATCATGATGTTCAGTGAAGTTGTTATGGGTGCAGACATTGACTTGTTTGAACATACATTGGAACGCATGAAAGAAGACAAGGGTTATAAACTGGATACAGAATTGACAGCTGATGACTTGAAAGACTTGGTTGAAAAGTTCAAAGAAATCGGTCATAAAATTGGTAAAGTTTTTCCACAAGATCCATGGAAACAATTGGAAATGGGTATTGGTGCTGTATTCGGCTCTTGGATGAGCAAAAAAGCAATCACATATCGTAAATTGAACAATATCCCAGCTGATTGGGGTACTGCTGTAAACGTTCAAGCGATGGTATTTGGTAATTCTGGCGAAGATTCGGCAACTGGCGTATGCTTCAGCCGTGATCCTGCAACTGGTGAAAATAAGTACTATGGTGAATACTTGATTAACGCCCAAGGTGAAGACGTTGTGGCTGGTATCCGTACGCCACAGCCAATGAGCAAGGATAATTCAGGTCGTCTATCTTTGGAAGAAGTTATGCCATCTGTTTATGCAGAACTGTGTGACGTTCGTGAAAAGTTGGAAAAACACTACAAAGATATGCAAGATATGGAATTCACAATTGAACATGGAAAATTGTGGATGTTACAGTGCCGTAACGGTAAACGTACAGCCGCTGCTGCGGTTCGTATGGCCGTTGAAATGGTTGAAGAAGGCCTGTTGACCAAAGAAGAAGCGATTTTACGTGTTGGTGCAGAACAATTAGATCACTTGTTGCACCCAATGTTGGATCCAAAAGCAGAAAAGAAAGTTATTGCAACAGGTTTGCCAGCATCCCCTGGTGCCGCTGTTGGTCAGGCTGTATTTAATGCAGAAGACGCAGAAAAATGGGCTGCTCAGGGTAAAAAAGTTATGTTGATTCGCATTGAAACATCGCCAGAAGATATTGCTGGTATGAACGCAGCACAGGGTGTTATTACTGCACGTGGTGGTATGACATCACACGCAGCTGTGGTTGCACGCGGTATGGGTACACCATGCGTATCTGGTTCTCCGGACATCAAAATTGACTATGAAACAAAAACACTGAAAACAACAGACGGTACAGTTATCCACGAAGGCGACTGGGTATCTATTGACGGTGCCAAAGGTCAGATTATCGCTGGTCAAATCCCAACTGTATCTGTTGAATTGACAGGTAACTTTGGTACATTGATGAAATGGGTTGATGAAATCAAAACATTGACAGTCAAAGCAAACGCAGAAACACCAAAAGATGCAAAACAAGCACGTGACTTTGGTGCCGAAGGTATTGGTTTGGCACGTACAGAACATATGTTCTTTGACCCAAGCCGTATCCAAGACATGCGTGAAATGATTTTGGCCGAAGACGAAGCTGGTCGTCGTGCTGCATTGGCAAAATTGTTGCCATATCAGAAAGCGGACTTTGTTGAATTGTTCAAAATCATGGATGGTCTGCCGGTTACAATCCGTTTGATTGACCCACCACTACATGAATTCTTGCCTCATACAGATGCTGAAATTGAAGAATTGGCAAAACATATTGGCAAGTCTGTGGAATTTATCAAACAACGTGCAGAACAATTGCATGAACAAAATCCTATGTTGGGTCATCGTGGCTGCCGTTTGGCAATCACATATCCAGAAATCTGCGAAATGCAAACACGCGCAATCTTGTCTGCTGCATTAGAAGTAAAGCGTGCCGGTGTTCGCGTATTCCCAGAAATCGAAGTTCCATTGGTTGGTTCCAAGAAAGAAGTTGATATCGTCAAGGCTGTAATAGATGCAACAGCACAATCATTGTTCGCAGAAACAGGTGAATCAGTTGAATACACAGTTGGTTCAATGATTGAATTGCCACGTGCAGCAGTATTGGCAAATGAAATTGCAGAAAGTTGTGAATTCTTTGAATTTGGGACAAACGACTTGACTCAGACAACATTGGGTATGTCACGTGACGACACTGCAAAAATCTTGGACGAATATCGTGCCCGCGGCGTATATGTTGCAGATCCATTTGCATCTGTTGACCAGTTGGGCGTTGGTATCTTGATTAAAGACGCTGTGCAAAAAGCACGTGCGACCAAGGGCGACAAAATCCATTTGGGCGTATGTGGCGAACACGGTGGCGATCCAGAATCTATTTCCTTCTTCCATCAGGTTGGATTTAATTCTGTATCTTGTTCACCATTCCGCGTGCCAATCGCACGTTTGGCGGCTGCACAGGCTGCGGTCAAGTTCCCAAGAAAGAACTAAAAAAACAAATCCCCCGTTTGGGGGATTTTTATTTTCTATTTTTTCTAAATTCATCCAGTGATACAACACGACCTGGGTCTGGGACGGTATCGGGTTTTTCGTCCAGTGGTAATTCCATATCATTATCTGCGGCCTGTGTTTGTGACTTTGTTTGAAAAGATAACATAAAGTCAACAGATGGGTCTTTGAATTCAACCAATGCAGAAAATGGAACACGAATAAAGAACGGGCGACCGTCAAAAGTCAACTGTACGCCAAATTCTTTGTCGGACACATGCAGGTTGTTATAAGAATACTGTAACACGATTGTCATAATGTCTGGGTATCTGATACGCAAAAAGTCTGGCAGAACAACACCCGCATCGCGTGTGCGGAAAGTTATAAAAAAGTGCGTTCCATCACCCAGTCCATTAAACTGTGCATGCACCAGTGCGTCTTTGACGACTGACTTTAATGCGTTATCTAGTAATGTTTGATAATCTATACGTGCCATTTCTTTTACTCCGCCAATACTATATTACTTATTTCCCCATTATAGCAAGTAACAAATACAGCATCAGGAACATTTTTAAATATTTCTGTGTCCAATCCTGTTGCCCAAACCTGAGCATTTGAATCACGCAGTTCTGCAAATAAATTTTCACGTGCATTTGCGTCCAAGTGTGCGGCAGCTTCGTCCAACAAAATCAGTGGCTGATTTCCTGTCTTGGTGTGCAGAAGTTTTGCATGTGCCAAAATTAAATCTATTAAAACAGTTTTTTGCTGACCTGTGCTTGTTAAATGTGCCGGCAAATTTAATTCTGTATTAAAGACACCAAAGTCCGATTTGTGTGGTCCGTCCAAGACCATTTTATCGCCAACCAGTGTTCGGTTTTCTTTTAAATATTCCAGATATTTTCTTTCTGCGTCGCCTGCGGACATGCCATTTATCAACATTTGTTCCAGTATTCCAGAAACAGATATCGCAGACTTTTTCAAAAAGTAATTTAATTCGCCAGCATATTGGATTCTGGCAACTGCGATGGCAACACTGGTACCTGCGATTTGTGCATCCAACGCATTTAACCAATGTATATCAGAACCAGATTTTAATGCAAATGCACGTTCTGATAATAACTTTGATAATTTGGCAGTGCGACCTGCGTGCGATGCATCAAAACTGGTCGTCAGTCTGTCAAAGAATGCACGACGCTCAGATGCGCCATCAACAAACAGTCTGTCTTCTTTTGGTGTCAGCCATATAACACGAGTATGTTGTGCCAGTTCGGATAGCGGTGCGTTTTCACCGTCTATTTTTGCACGACGATTTGTATCGCCAGATGAAAAATAAACAGACAAATCTGTATCGTCATCAGATGTTGCAAAAACACAAAAACCACCGTCGCCATTAAATCGTGCAATGTCAGACATTGTCGCACCACGCATACCACGTTCGCCAGATAGCATAGATATTGCTTCTAATATTGCGGTCTTGCCGGCACCATTGGGTCCTGTGATAATAACATTGTGTCGCCCAGATGTGTTTATGCGACACGCGGTATGATTTCTAAAATCAGTCAGACTTAAACTTATTATCATAATGCATATCATACACATTAAAAAAAACGCCCGCAAGTGGTGTTTTTTATTTACGAAAAGTAGATTTAAATTCAATAAAAGAAATTTGTTGAAACACGCTTAACCGTTTTCTTTTTGCGATAATTTTATGATATTCCAGTTCTGTTACAATTCCTAAAACATTACACATAACAAATATATGCAGATTGTGTTCTTGTCTGAATTTTTCAATGTCGCGGCCGGTTATTATTTGTTCCATAATTTTTCCTTTGGTAAAAAATAAGACCACTTGAAAAAAGCGGTCGGGCAGTTAGTAAATCATAAAACGTAATGACTCCGCAGTCTTACGAGCATGCGGCTGCCCAACCATAAGGTTACGGCATAACGGTGCAGAATACACCAATGATATATTTTACGATGCGATACTGCACCGTACGTTTTATGAGCTTACTACAGCCCAAACCCACATCACTATGGATTCGTTGGTAAATGTAACATAGATAAAACTTATTTTCAAACAAAAAACACCCGCAAGGGGGTGTTCTTTTATTTGGAGGCCTGGGTCGGAATGTTCACATCGTCCCGTTGGGACGACCGTTGCTAAACGCAACTTGATTCACCACTCGCACATGTTTGCGGCGTGGCAAAAATCATACGCCACTTGCAAACATTGGCTCGTATGCGAACCGATGCCGGTTCTCCGCTTTATAATTTCCAAACAAAAAAACACCCACAAGGGGTGTTCTTTTATTTGGAGGCCTGGGTCGGAATCGAACCGGCATAGAAGGATTTGCAGTCCTCTGCATAACCACTCTGCCACCAGGCCTGAACCAGCGAACTTATATTACGCAAAAAATATTTGTAATTCAATAGAAAAATGTTTATCATGCAAAATAAGTTTGAGTCAGAGAGAATATATATGAGAAAACTAACCTTTTTATCACTGTTTTTAGTGCCGTTTTCTGCATTTGCACAGATTACAGATTGTGCGACACGTATGGATGTTCCAGACCAAGAATTAACATTGCAACAGATTATTGACTTAGGTTTATGCAGAAATCCGCAAACAACCGCATCTTATTTAGCTTACGAATCGGCACGTTTTTCAAAAAATGCCAGTTATGCAAAATATTTACCCAGTCTTAGTGTCGGTGCAAACGCAAGTTTACCATATCGTAACGAACAATGGGGTGATTGGTCGTATGGTGCATCATTGTCTGCATCTTATTTGATATTTGACTTTGGTAAAAGATTGGCTGATTTAAATCAGGCTGCTGCGTCATGGCGTGCAACTGGTTTTGATTATGATGAAAGTGTTCAGAATTATATCTATGGTTTAATTGGTTCTTATTATGCATTGTTAAACGCAAATGCAGATGTTAAATCTGCACAAATGCTACGTGATGTTGCACAGACCGCCCGCGATACAGCACAAAAGAAATTCAATGCGGGTTCTGTCGCACGTGCCGATGTGTTAAAGGCAGATACAACATTGGCCAGTCGTGATTTAGATTTAGAACGTGCAAAAAACAATCGTGAAATTACCAAGGGGTCGTTGCTTGCAAAATTATCTTTTTCTGCAGACCAAGATATAAAAATTGCAGATATGCCGGCAGAACTTGCAAGTGTTTCAGAAACGAAATCTTTGGAAGAATTGTTTGCACAGGCACAAAAGACAAGACCTGATTTATTACGTGCAACTGCGAACAAGGATGCTGCATGGCACAGAAGAAATAGTGTGTTTTTAAGTAATTTGCCATCTATTTCTGCTTCTGCATCCGCATCGTGGAACGATACTCCATCTGAAACATATGGTGCAGGTACAGACAACATCAGTGGCAGCATTGGTGTGCGTGCGTCAATGCCATTGTTTGCAGGTTTTGCGAATTTGTATAACGCACGTGCAGCTGCTGTAAATTATGAACGTGCTGTTGAACAAGAACGTAGCACTCAAGACAATGCGACGTTGGATATTTTTACGGCGTATCAAAATTATAAAACTGCACAAACTGTACTAAAGCAAACAGAAGCTTTGTTAAAGTCTGCAACAGAAAGCGAACGTGTAACAGCAGGTATGTACAAGGTTGGTCGTGCGACTATGCTAGATTGGCAAACAGCACAATCAGAACTGTTGAACGCAGAACAACAAAACAATTCTGCAAAGTATGACTTGTTTACAAAACGTGCTGCGGTTGCATTGGCGGTTGGTGAAATCAAGGCAGAGTTAGAGGGAGAAAACAACAATGATAAAGAATAAAAAAACACCACAAATACCAAATCAAAAACGTGCGTCTTTTTTCGGTCGTGTTTTTCGTTTTATATGGCGTAAAAAATGGTGGTTGTTACTAATTATCGCTGTTGTTGTTGGGGTGTTGTTAATCTTTGGCGGTAAAGATAAAACAAAGCAGGATTTTGCAACAATAAATATTACATACGGCGATATGCGTCAGGTGGTCAGTGCAACTGGCGAAATTCGTCCTGTAAATACTGTGAACATTGGTTCTCAGGTATCGGGCACAATTGACAATTTATATGTTGATTTTAATTCCAAGGTAAAAAAAGGCGATTTGTTGCTGACTATTGAGCCATCTGTTTTGCAGGCATCTGTGGACGAAGCCAAGGCGTCTTTGGACAGTGCGATTTCACAACGTAACTTTGCGAAAAACGAATATGAAAGAAATAAAATGCTGTTCGAAGGTGATATGATTTCACGTGCAGAAATGGAACAGTCACAAACACAATATGAACAGTCAGAACAATCTGTAAACCGTATGCAATCACAGTATGAGCGTGCTGTAACAAATTTGGGATATGCGAAAATTGCATCGCCTGTTGATGGTACTGTTATCTCACGCAAGGTTGATGTTGGTCAGACGGTTGCGGCATCTTTCCAAACGCCAGATTTGTTTGAAATTGCCGAAGATTTAACAAAAATGCAAATCGAAACTTCTGTATCCGAAGCCGATATTGGTGTAATCAAAGAAGGTCAAACTGTATCTTTCACAGTTGATGCATATCCAACAGAAACTTTCCATGGTGTCGTTCGTCAAATTCGTTTGTCACCAACAACAACTTCAAACGTTGTTGTTTATACAGTTGTTATAAATGTTGATAACGAAGACTTGCGTTTAATGCCTGGAATGACTGCTTTTGTAACTATTGTCATTGCAGAACGTGATAATACATGGAAGGCATCAAACTCTGCTTTCTTGGTACGTAATTTTGATCATATTACAGAAGATGCAAACGGTGCGACACCAGCAACGCATTTGGCGATATTGCGTGATGGTGAAATGCTAATGATTCCATATACCAAGGGCTTGGTCACAGCCACAGAAACAGAAATTGTTTCAGACGAAATAAAAATGGGTGATAAGATTATTACAGGTCGTATGGGGTCGTTAAAATCAAATTCTAATAATCAAATGATGCGTGGCCCGATGGGTGGCGGCCCAAGAAGATAAAAATACCGGCTTTTGCCGGTGTTTTTTACATGTCTTCCAGTATATATTTTAATTCTGCCATATCGTCTGGTATTTTGGTTTTAAAACGCATATGTTCGCCTGTTACAGGATGATTGAATTCTAAAACTTCAGCATGTAACATTTGGCCGTCATGTGTCTTTAAAAAATCTAGCAGTTCAGAATCTTTGACGGTCCCTAGTTTTGCAGAGCCGCGACCATATAACGGGTCGCATAATACAGGAAAGCCATGTGATGACAAATGTACACGTATTTGATGCGTGCGGCCTGTAAACAGTGTGCAACGCATCTGAGATACGCCTGCACGTGGCCATGCTGCAACAACAGCCACATCTGTATGTGCTGGTTTCCCACCAGATTTTACCATTGTCATTTTTTGACGATTGCGTGATGAACGTGCAATATTGCCTGTTATTTCTGCTTCTTCCCAATTTGGAACACCCCAAACAAAGGCGATATATTTGCGTGTTAAATCATGTTCTGAAAAAATCTTGACCAAGCCGCGGTATGCTGCATCAGATTTTGCGAAAACCATAACGCCACTGGTGTCTTTATCAAGTCTGTGAACAACGCCGGGTCGTACATCACCGCCAAGTGTGGATAAGTGAGTGTGTGATAAAATATTCTGAACCAATGTACCGGTTTTATTTCCTGCCGATGGATACATTACAACACCGCGTGGTTTGTTTATTACAATGATGTCGTCATCTTCAAATAAAATATCTAAATCAAAATCAGATGATATATTGTCTGTGGCGATATCTGTTTGAATATCAGGTATTTCAACGATAAATATATCGCCGATACGTATTTTTTCAGAAAATTTTATAGTTGTTCCATTGTCACGTTTGACTTTAAATTTTTGAATTTCGCTGCGTGAATATTCTGGCATTTGTGATGATAAAAATTTATCTATACGAACAATTTCATCGGTGTCAGATACAGTAAACTGGCGAACTTTTGTCATTTTATATTCCTGTGTTATTTATAATCATTCCAGTCTGGTCCAACATCACAGTCAGATAAATCTATTGTTAATTCGCGCCCGTTGTCCGATACAGGACATATTAAAATACCGGTTGTTGTTTGATCGTCTGCATCACGTGATGCATTTATGTATGCGAATTTTATTTCTGTTGGTGCTGCAACGCATGCAATATACAGGTGTTCATGATTCTGTCCGTTTGGTCCAACCCAAACACGAACGCCTTCGCCCAAACCATAGCATGGAAACCCGTCCAAATAATATAAAACCAATCCGCGTTTTACCAAGCGTGTATCAGGAATAATAGTTCCACGATATTCGGATAAACGTAGTCCTGTTACTGCTTCCCAGTCGGTGCTGGTTGAAAAAATGCTGATTCGTGGTGCTGGTGCGTCTGCAGCAATTGCGGTATTAGCTATGATAGCAGAGATAGCAGCCAGTATTACTTTTTTCATTTTTTATCATCCTTTGGTATTTCAAAACTGTCCAGTTTAGCCGTTATTTTTTTTACGCCAGCAGGCTGTGCAGATAAAACATGGTTAAAGTTTACAGATGCACCAGAATCTAATAGTGTTGCAGATGGCATAAATTTCTGTTGTGCCAATACACGACCTTTGTCATCTGTTGAAATGATTATCAAATCAGGCACGCCGTATATTTTGTCAGATATATTTTTTACATTGCCACTGACCACGATATGAGGCTTTCCAGAATCGTCAGTTGTTGTTGTGACCGCAGTTATATTTGCAATCAAAGGACCAGTAGATGCCTGTTTGATTGTATGTTGCGTGATAACTGCCACTGTGAATATTATTGCGGACAACAATGCACACAACGATGCAAAAAACATCAGTAAAGAATTTTTCCGTCCGTCCAACGCAACACGCCAAATGTTTCCACATACGGTACATTGAACAGGCGATGCAGGGTTTGCATCTATGTTGTATTCAGTTTTACAAACGTCGCATTTTATTTTCATTGTTATATCTATACCATAAATTATTGTAATTGCAAATTTTGATATTTTGCATTGACTTTTTGTTGTATTTGAATGATTGCATTCATAAAGTCTGCAACAGTTGCGTTTTTATTAGTAGCCACTGCACCAAATATCTGTCCGGCAACAGTTGATTTGTCGCCTTCGGCCAAGGATGCCAATGTTGCCATGCGATTTAACTCAACAAAACTTGCGTCTGAAAAGTTTGCGGTACGCGATTGTGCGTCCCAAAAGTAAGCAGAATTAACAGAATCTTCGATTCGTTTGTGTACAACCATTCGTGGTGTTATAGAACCCGTAAAGCCGACGGATACAAACGTTGCGGAAATACGTCCGCCTGTCATGTCCAGCGATTGGTTTACACGCAATGTTGCGATATCTGTATCGCTGGAAATGTTTATTGTAGGCAATGTTAGATTAGATACCCATAAATTTTCGGTCGTCAGTGAAGATAATTTAGCTGTATCTGCTAATGAAAAGACACCTGATACTTCCATGTTTTTGGAATCAGATGACAGCATTCCTGCGACAACAGCATTTGTTGATGTGTATGTATTGTCTATGCTTGTGCGGTTTTGAAATATCAAATCGCGTGTTGTAGTTTTTAAAGAAGTAATATCATTAGAAAAATCAGAATAGTCAGCACTAATTTTGTTCGCACCAAGAATATCATGTCCGGCTAAATTTAATGCAGACATCATTTTTGCATCGTCTGCATTATCTGATGGTATACGCCATAAATACAACGCATTATCACGATTGACAGCGGTTGTTTCAATAATGCCATTTTCGATATCTATGCCTAAATCGATTGAGTCTGTATGCCATGTGCCAAATGTTCCATATGCATGTGTTCCATCAACAAAACCCATAGAGCCGCCGGACAGGCCGACAATCTGACGTGTGCGTAATGGTGATATATCGTCAGAAACGCGAACAACAATTCCTTGCAGTGTTGCACCACTTGCAGAATCAGGAGTTTTTAAAATACGCAATTGGTATTTTTCATCGCCTGCCGACAATGCAGAATCAGGAATTCCAAATGGTGCTAGGTCCTTGATGCTGACGCGTGTGATGTTGCGACCGACTGTTTTTAGCAAGTCAGAACGTGATGTTACGATATATTTTTCTAATGCAGATTGAATCAGACTCATTTCTTTTGCGATTGCAATATTTTCTGCACGTTCTATGGCATCTTGATGATATTGAAATATAAAAGGTATCATGACAATAGCCAATGCAACACTAAGCAGCAATTCAATCAGCATATTACCGCGATTTTGTTGTTTGTTAAAAAAGATTCTATTTTTTATCTTCATTTTTTATCAGTATGTTGTTTGCCATCCTGTTTTAGTTATTGTATCAAAACTAGTTTCGTTTGGCATTTGTGGTATAGGTGCACGTTTTAAGTTGAATTCTGAAAAAGCAGGTGGTTTTGTTGACGGGAAAATCCAATTGCCTATACGCAAAGGTGCAGTTGTTGACATCAACAATTCTCCAGATACGGTTAAGCCAAAGTTTTCATAGAATATGATTTCTTCGGCAGAAACAAACGGTGTTAAAACAGTGCTGGCGTTTATTATTGTAAAGCCATTTATTGAACGTGAAGAAGAAGATTTTAATACAAGATTATTTCCAACTTTGATTGAGTTCATAACGTTTACTTTATCTGCAATAATACGTCCAGACGTTGTAAACGATGCACTGTTTAATGTATCTGCCATCACTGTTTTAAAACCGTACATATCCCCAGATACACGCAGGTTTTTAAACCAGACGTTTTCGCCATTCATATTTGCACCAGATGAAAAATATATATTTTGGGCAGATACGTCATCTGAATTTAAAAAAGCAGTGTTCGCATTTTTACTGACGAACAAATCAGAAGACAATGTTGCAACATTATGAATATTATGTCGTGCCATATTTAAATCACGCATCATAACATTGAAATCGTCTTCGCCAGATGTTGCACGATGCAAATATTTTGAAGTGTCATTGTCCGATATATCACCCGATATGCGATAGATTAAATCGCCAGGTTTAAAGTCTGGTGCTGCAACAGCCCATGTGTTGCCATATGCGATGCCGTCTTCATCTACTACGGCTGCGTCGCCACCGATATGTCGTGCAATTTGTTTTGTGTGCAGTGCAGATTCATCGATTTTAAAAGCCAAGTATACATCTGTTACTGTTGCACCAATCACGCTGTATTGATCGATAAATCCAGCAGTCGCATCGGGTGCCACAGCGTCCAAATCAACAGAATCCATTTTTATTTGTGCGATTTCTGGCCAGTCGCCTTGATTCATTCGGACAAAGTTTAAAATATTATCGCGTGACGACATGATAGATTTTGCCAACGCAATATCGCGTAATGTTCGATTTGTGCGTGCAACCTGACTGTATACAAATGGTGTTGCCAATGCAATAATCGCCATAGCCAGTAAAACTTCAGTTATACTGGCACCATGGTTTTCTTGATTTAAAGATTTTATATCAAATACAGTCACTTCGTCCCGCCATTAAACATTGTTTTATATCGATTCTTTTTTCCAAGCGTTGCCAATATACATACTGACAGATTAAATACTGGGCCAACGATTGTTTATTATAAGCACCATCTAGATTTTTGATTATACTGGAACAGTTTATTGTTGAATCATCATCGGATTTAACATTCGCAATGATTTTAAATGAGTCGTTATTTATATTTGATACCAAGACGTCTGGTAATAAGGATGTTCCTGCGGGCCTTATATCCAAGATGACAGCGCCTGTTTTGCCGGTGTTCAATGCACTGGATGTTTGATCACGCATTGTTAAATTAGATGTATACAGCACGTTTGTTTCAATGCCGGATTTTGTGTTATAAGACAGTGTGTCTTCGTCGATATAAACATCTTGACCACGTGTTGTTATCAAGTTCGAAGATATATCAAGTCGTTCAACACCGAAACTGATATTGTTTGCAACGACAGAACCGCGAATGTCCCAATTCGCGGGGCCGGTAAAGGATGTTCTGCCTGCTGTCATGGACAAGTCGTAAACAGATGCGTCAAATGCAATAAAATTGCCAGCACTTCCGAATTGTGATATTGTTTTTACGTTTGCCGAATCTGTATATAACGTACCTTTTTTTAATGTCAATGCGGCTTCGCCTGTTTTTGATTGGAATACACTTTTGTCAGCGGTGATGTTTAATATATTATTTTTCTCTTTTTTGCCAGATTCTGTACCCAAAATACTTAGTGTGTCATACTGGGATATTTCGAATTCCCCATGGTTGGCATATATTTTTCCAACACCAAGAATAGAAAAACCGCCCATGTCTAAATCAGATAAAAATCCGCTGTTTTCAAGGTTCGTTTCATTACGACGAACTATATCAGAATATACATCTTGTAAATCGATTCCGATGTCAATATTTTCTGCGTTTTCTGCGGCATAAAAACCGATTCTTCGTACCAGCTCGGCACGTTGAAGATGGTTTAAATTTCCGCCACTTAACTGTAAATATGCGGTCAAAACAGAATCTGATTTATGTATGATTAGTGTAATATCTTGCCCCATTGCTGTTTTTGGAACAAAGCCCAGTGGTAATCCGTATGGTTCTAAAATGTCTGCAAAGTCATTTCCAGATATAATCGTTGTGTCATAAGGCAAATTATTTATATTTTCGCGAACGAATATTCGAGATGCGGTTTGGGCAATTTCAACTTGGCGTGTTGCAGAGTACATGCGTGTATCGATATTGCGTTCGGATAACTGACGCGACAGAAAAGGAACAAAAGCAAATATCAAGCCTATGGCTAATAACGCTTGTAATAAAAAATTCCCACGTTCTTGATGCAAAAAGAAATCCTCCTACGGTTATCAGCATAGCAACAGAAAAAAAATATTGCAATTGGTTTTAAGATGATTTAATATCTCTGACGTAAAGTTTGATGATATGAAGACGAAAACATATCGTCGCAAGATTATTTCCTGATATAAAAGAAAGAAAAGATATGCAAAATAAAAAAAATCAGTCATCAGTTGGTCAGATGATTCAACGTTGTCATAAATGGCGTCAGAAAAGAAAACAGTTTATTGACCAGGCACGTCAAACATCAGATGAAATTGAACGCGAACGTTTGTTGCAAAGTGCAGAACACTATGGCCGTATTGTTAGTGCAGAACAAGAAAAAATAGATGGAATTCGTGATCCAAAAGAAAAAGCCGCAGCTGAGGCAACTGTTGAATCCACAGAAAATACGGATTCTTCGGACGATGAAGATACTGGTTTTCCAGACTTTATTACAAATTTAAAATAATTTCAAACGCACCATTTTTGGTGCGTTTTATTTGTTGAAATTTGACATAATTTTGCTATGCTTTCCCCAAAAGGAAGTAAAATATCATGGATACTAATTATACAGTACTGGCACGTAAATATCGCAGCCAAGATTTTAAATCACTAATTGGGCAAGATGTATTGGTAAAAACACTGACAACTGCGATAGAGACATCACGTATTGCACATGCTTATATTTTTACTGGTATTCGCGGAACTGGTAAAACCAGTACAGCACGTATCTTTGCCAAGGCTTTAAATTGCCTGTCATCAGACAAGGCAACTGCAACACCATGCGGACAATGCGAAAACTGTCGTTCTATCGCTGCGGGTCAGCATATCGACGTTATGGAAATTGACGCTGCTTCACACACTGGTGTTGATAATATGCGCGAAATATTGGATGCTGCACAATATAGACCTACAAATGGACGTTACAAGGTTTACATTATCGACGAAGTTCATATGCTGTCTACATCCGCATTTAATGCATTGTTAAAAACATTGGAAGAGCCGCCAGCACATGTAATATTTATTTTGGCAACAACGGAAATTAGAAAAGTGCCTGTTACGATTTTATCTCGTTGTCAGCGTTTTGATTTAGTACGTGTTCCGATTGAAACATTAAAAAAACACTTTGCATGGATTGCAGAGCAGGAAAAAATTGAACTGACAGACGGTGCGAATGATTTGTTGGCACGTGCTGCGGATGGCTCTGTTCGTGATGGTTTATCTTTGCTGGATCAGGCGATTGCACAAACAGGCGGTCATGTTGATGATGCTGCTGTGCTTGATATGTTAAAACGCGCAGACCGTGGTGTTGTTCTTGATTTGATGAAAACAATGCTGTCGGGCGATACGGCTGCTGCGCTGGATAAAATTGACGCGATATATAACAATGGTGCTGATTTATCTATGTTGCTGACTGATATGATGGAATGGACTCATTGGGCAACACGTATGCATCCTGCACTAAATGCTGGTGCCGTTAGAAATTCGCCATATACTGCGGATCAACGTGAACAAATGCAAAATATAAATTCAAAGATTACTGTAAACACCTTGTCCAGAATATGGCAGGTTATGGTTGCTGCTGTCCCAGAAATGCAAGCTGCTGGCAATCAAAAACAGTGCTTTGATATGTTGATTATCAGATGTATGCATATTGCGAATTTGCCATCTGTGCCAGATATTTTAAAACAACAAGAATCGGAAAATCGTGTACGCGATGTAAAAAATATTCTGGCAGACAGAATGGCACAAACTGATACACCGGCTGCCGCACCACAAAAGCAGTTTATTGAAATAAAATCTGCCGCAGATTTGGCAAATGCGTTGCAGTCAACCAAAGAGATATTGTTGTATTCCTATTACAGCAGTAACATAGAAGTATCTGAATTCGCAGAATGTAAGATAATATACTTTGACCGCAAGGGTGATGCAGATTTTGCACACAAGCTGACCGTATGGTTGAATGACAAGACTGGCAAGCAATGGGTTTTACAACGTGAAACACAGTCACATAATTCACATACTATTTCAGAACAAAAACAAGAAGAACTGGAATCAGATCCATTGGTTGCCAGTGCGATGAGTTTATTTGAAAATGCAGAAATCGTGGGGGTAAAATAATGAGGGCAGAATCAGGACGTTCGTTAATAGAAGTTATCGGTGTTATGGCGATTACCGGTGTGATGACAGTATCTGCATTGGGAATTTATAATATGATACGTGCAAATCAAGTTCGCAGTATCGCAATTGCAGAAATCAAGCAAGTTGCAGAAAATACGAAAATATTGCTGGAAATGCGCGGTTCTTATGAAGGTGTGTCTGTTGATTATTTAATAAAGGCGGGCGCATTAAAAACAAACCGTGCACCAATCGGTGGTGAAAGTTGGTCGGTATCGCCAAGTTTGGATGGTATGTCTTTTTCAATAAACTTGGTCGATTTAACAAATGGTGAATGTAACTTTTTTGCATCACAAAAAGACGGTTGGTTTAAAACAATAACGGTAAATGGATTTACAACAGATGGTGTCAGCAATTGTTTTGACACAGATACAAATCAGGTTTCTTTTATTATAGAGTAATATGAAGCGTCTGAAGATATTTTTATTAGCTTGTTTAATGGTTGGATGTGCACCGTACAGCAGTCCAGATAGGAATAATTGGGCGAATTATTTAAATGGTGTCAGTTTTACAGATATGACAGAAACAGCACGTGTTGCCAAAAGACCAGTGTATCTGGGGGCGGGCGGACAATTGTTAACAAGTGCGGTAAAGCCTAGTGCTGATATGGAATATGGCGACAAGGTTGCAAATGATAATTTAATTGCACGTCAATATATGGCTACGCTGGAATATGAATTATATGACGCATTACGTAAACCGGGTATTTCGGTTCAGCGTGCTGGTTCTGACGTTGTCATTATCTTGGTTCGTGATGCAATTATGGAATTAAACGTTGCAGACATATCGCAAACTGGCGATGACACACTAAAAACAATTGAGAAAATATTAAAAAAATACAATACAACATTTATTGAAATCGCAGGTTATACAGATGCAATGCGTGATGCAAATGCAGCGAATATCTTTTCTTTGGATATGGCAAAACGCGTTGGTGTCCATATGTCGCAAAATGGCATAAATACCGCACGTATGTTTATTGTTGGTCGTGGCAGTACACGTCCAATCGCTGCCCAAGATGATATTGGCAGACTGACCAACAGACGTGTTGAAATAAGACTTACACCTGCAAGATAACTTTCCCTTTTCATTTTATTTTTTTATTGTTATAGTAACCATATCTAAAAAACAAAAAGGATGGAAAATGGTAAAAAAATCAATTGAAAAATCACCTGTAAAAAACTATAAAAAGACAGGCATTGTTGCTGCTGCTGTTATCGCAGTTGCTGCATTGGGCGTTTGGGGTGTCAGTGCATTAAATTCTGGTAACACAACACCTGTTGCAGAAGCTATAGAGGAAGTGTCCGAAAACGCTGCAAATGCTGCTGATATGCGTATTGCTGTAATTCGTATGGACGCAATTCAGACAGATGCAGACGTTTTAAAAGATTTGCGTAAACAAAAAGAATCTTATGAAACAAAATTGCGTGATGAATTGACAGAACGTCAAAAGAAACTGGAAAAAGAAAAAGCAGAAATTGAAAAATCACAAGATGTCTTGTCCCAAGAAGCATTACAACGCCGTGTTGTTGACTATCAAAACAAAGTTGCTAAATTGCAACGTGATTTGACAGAACGTGCACAAAGCGTTGAAATGTCATATCAAAAGGCATTGTCTGATATTCAGACAAAGCATTTGGATCCAATTATCGAAGGTGTAATCGCAAAAAAGAAATTATCTTTGGTTATCGACGGCCGTATGGCGCGCACAGGTGCAAATACAGAAAATCTGGACATCACAAACGAAGTTGTAAAAGCGCTGGATAAAAAAGTATCCAAGGTAAAAATGGAAACACCAAAAGGTTTCTAATAAAAAAAATCCCCGTTTGGGGATTTTTTTTATATCTGGTGCCGGTAATAGGATTCGAACCTACGACCCCCTCATTACGAATGAGATGCTCTACCAACTGAGCTATACCGGCATAACGCATAGAATATTACCTGACCGAACCATATTTTTCAAGACTTTTGTTTTGTATAATGCTCTTTTACAACCTGTTTCAACAGTTGTTTAATTTTAACCACTGTTCTTAACTGTTGTTGTTTTGGCATATCGTATGGCAAAAAGTCAGCAATATCTTCTTGTATTTTTTTACCAAACTTCTTGGTTGAATCTTTTATTGCGACATCAACAGGAATATTTTTATATGGGTCAATGTATTCTTTACCTTCGGCTTTGTTTTGTGCCGCAATATATATTGCATAAGTAGCATTTGTTGGAGATTCATCATCCCACCAGAATTCGTTCATATGAACAAAGGTACCATGTTTTGGATTAAGCTTTCCAATAACTATGTAATCGTAATAAAAATATACGCAATAACGACCGAAAACATAGTTGATAGACTTTTCTGTTTTCTTTTTCTGTACATCGTTTGTACGCAGCTCATAATAAATATTTTTCTTTATACCTTCATACATTATAAATTCCTTATTTGTTTCTGTCCTTTATTTTTCGCAATACAACCATAATACCTGCCGGTGTCATGCCAGATATACGCGACAGGTCTGCAATATTCTCAGGACGCGTGGCGTTTAATTTTTCAATCAATTCATTGGTCAGCCCCGGCAGTCCATCATACACAAAATCAACAGGGATTTTCAGGTCTGCATCACGTTTATATGCTGCGATTTCACGTTCGTTTCGTGCGATATAGCCTGCATAGAATTTATCATTTTCGGCAATAATATCTTTCTTGGCGTTAAATATTTTTTCATACCACGCAGATTCAGTCAAACCCAGTTCAATTCCAATTTTTCCAAGTCTTGCAATTGCATTATCACAACGCAGCGACAAACGATATTCAGAACGCGATGTAAACATACGATACGGCTCGTCAACACCCAGTGTTGTAATATCGTCAATTAAAACACCAATCATTGCATTTGTTCTGTCCAGAACCAATGGCGACAATCCCAGTGCATATGCCGCAGCGTTTGCACCCGCAACCAAACCTTGGGCGGCGGCTTCTTCGTAACCAGAAGTTCCGTTTATCTGTCCTGCAAAGAACATATGTGGAATATCTTTGGATTGTAATTTGTCATTCAATGCACGAGCGTCAATTGCATCGTATTCAATCGCATAACCATATCTGACAATTTCTGCATTTTCCAATCCTGGGATTGTGTGAATCCATTTGTCTTGTTCAGACTTGCCAAAGCTGGTAGATATACCATTTGGATAAATCAGGTCGCTGTTGTAACCTTCGGGTTCCAAGAAAACATGGTGCGATGTATGTTCTGGGAAACGCATAACCTTGTCTTCCAGACTTGGGCAATATCGTGGACCTGTTCCAACAATATCGCCGTTATACATTGGTGCATTTTTAATGTTTTCACGAATAACATTATGTGTTTGTTCTGTGGTATGTGTGATATAACAAACGCTGTTATAATTATTATTTTCATCGCCATCTGCAAACCAATCATGCGGTATGTCACCAGGTTGAATTTCACAAACAGAAAAATCAATAGAATCTTTTTTTATTCGTGCAGGCGTACCCGTTTTAAGACGCAAAATTTTAAATCCGTTATCAGACAAAATATCAGAAATATTTTTATCTGCATCTTGGTATGTTCCATTGTCTTGCAAGCGTCCAGATGAAATCTTTTCATTTCCGCGTGTTACAACGCCCTTTAAGAAAGTGCCTGTTGTAAGAATAATAGATTTTGTGGAATATTTGCGGTTGATGATTTTGTTTTGAATATCTAAATCAGTAACCGGCTCATACGCAATTGTTAAATTTTTATGCTCAGATAAAATATCAACAATTGCATTATGATATAAGTCACGGTCAATTTGGGCGCGTAATGCTTGGGTTGCGGCACCATGCGTTGCATTCAATGTACGCCAATGAATGCCAGACCTGTCTGCGGCACGCCCCATAACGCCACCCAGTGCAGTTATTTCTGCAACCATTTGTGATTTCCCAGGGCCACCGATACTTGGGTTACAAGACAAAGCACCTAAATCAGACTTTGCCTGTGTCAGCAATAATGTCTTGGCACCACGACGGGCAGCGGCTGATGCCGCCTCGACCCCTGCATGACCACCGCCAATAACAACAACATCAAATTCTTGCATATACACTCTACCTGTTTGCATGATTCTAAAACACGTTGCGTAATTTAGAAACAAAATATAGTTTTGTGCGATTTCATCGCAACTCTATTTACCTGGATTCCGGTTTACACCGGAATGACACGCCACTACGTTCGCGTTCCGCTCATCCGTGGCTTAAAAATTACTATCGTAATTTTGATTCTAAAACGCGTTGCGTTTTAGAATCTACCCATACCACCATTTATGTGTAATACCTGACCGTTGATATATGCCGCTTCTTCACTGGCCAAGAAAACACATGCGTTTGCAATATCTTCTGGTTCACCAAAGCGACCTGCTGGGATTTGCGATAAATATGTTTTCTTTAATTCTTCGGGCAAAACATCTGTCATTGGTGTTTTAATAAATCCTGGTGCAATTGCGTTTGCTGTGATGTTGCGTGATGCAACCTCGGCTGCGATAGATTTTGTCATTGCAATCATACCGCCTTTACTTGCAGCATAGTTTGCCTGACCTGCACCACCGATAACGCCGATGATGGATGCCATGTTTATAATGCGACCATAGCGATTTTTCATCATTGGCATAATTGCAGCGCGACACATCTTGAAACAAGAACGCAGGTTTGTATTTATTACATCTTCGAATTGTTCGTCTGACATACGCATCAACAAAGTATCTTTGGTAATACCTGCGTTGTTGATTAAAATATCAATTTTGCCAGCTTTTTCGATTGTTTCCATAATCAGTTCAACAGCACCGCCTTCGGTTGCCAAGTCGCATGGAATTTTAATATAACTGTCGTCAAATTCTGCGTCCATTTTTGCAACATTACGACCAGACACAACAACTGTTGCACCTGCTTGTTTCATCTTTTTTGCAATCGCCAAACCGATACCACCTGTGGCCCCAGTAATAAGTGCAACACGACCTGTTAAATCAAACATCTTATATCTCCAATTTTTTTGCGGTTATTTTATCTGTAATTCTTGAACATAATCCTGTCAGGACGGAACCCGGCCCAACTTCTATCATATCTGTTATTCCCAGTTCTGACATGTTTAAAACGCTTTCACGCCAACGAACACCATGTGTCATTTGATACACCAAGGCCTCTTTGATTTCGTTTACATTTGTTAATGGTGTACATGTTTTGTTTGAAATCAGTGGTACAGATGGCGATTTAATTTCAACGCTTTCCAGTGCTGTCATCATGGCATCTGCAGCAGGTTGCTGAATACGACAATGTACAGGCACAGACAATGCCAATGGCATTGCACGTTTTGCACCTTGTTCTTTGGCCATTGCCATTGCGGATTCAACAGCATCTTTGGCACCAGATATTACAACTTGACCCATACTGTTATCATTTGCAACATCACATCCTGCATCATCACAAATTTTACGTAGTGCATCTATTTCCATGCCTAAAACAACAGCTGTCAAACCATGACCAACTGGTACTGCACTTTGCATTGCGTTGCCGCGAGTACGCAACAATTTTGCAGTATCGCCAACAGACAATGCACCAGCTGCACATAATGCGGTATATTCACCCAAAGAATGTCCTGCGACATATTCTGGTAATGGCAAGCCGCTGGCACGCAACATTGCGATAGATGTTGCCATAATTGCAGGTTGAACATTTGCAGTTAATGTTAATTCTTCCATTGGGCCATTAAAGATAATGTCTGACAATTTTTCGCCCAGTGCCGCATCAACTTCTTCAAATACAGCACGTGCTGCGGCATTGCTTTCAAACAATGCTTTGCCCATTCCGACACTTTGTGCACCCTGGCCGGGAAATACAAGTATAGATGACATATGTAACCTTTTTTATAATTAGTGATTATATTATAAACCGTAAAATCTCTAATCGCAAATAAATATATGTATTGAATGCACTCAAAAAATCGCTATAATTTTTATGAAAAACAAAGGTGGGTATCATGATAAACAAAGAAAAAAATACAAAAGTTTTAATGGAAGCAGATTTTTCTTTTCATATGGGAAAAATAAAACTGTGCGATGATATTACACAAGAAAAAGCATTAGAGTTAATCAAAGCATTATCGACAAGAAATGCAGACAAACAATCTTGTGCGGATGACATCATCTTTTCATACAGTACACAATATTGGTTGCACAATGATATAAAATTAAAACAACCTGCAACAAGCGAATTGTCTATAGATATTCGCCTGAAGAAAATGAAGTGTTGCAACAAAAGAAAAGTAAAAAACAGACGTGAAGAATCAACACATTGTGCAAAAAATATACAATGCGGTTTTTGCAAAGATAAAAATGTTCGCGAAACAATTGGTGTGCTGTTGTTTCCAGAAATTTATCAAAAACAGAAATAAAAAACACCGGCAAACGCCGGTATTTTTTATGGACATTGTTCAAGTTGTTTTAAAACATTTTGAACATCATTATTTACTGATACCCTGACTTCGCGATTTAAGCCATCGTGATAAGTATGATAGAATGGCATTTCCTTGAACTCTGGCATTTCTTGGTATGCTTGTTCAAAAGGTGATAACATTGCTTTGAACCATTGACGGCCACGACATAAACAGCCGTTTCTGACATCTGCTACAGCATTTGCAGTCGAAGTGTTTGGATATTTTGTATCCAGTTCATAGTCAGTCATCATTAAACAACGACTTCCAAAACCGTAAAAGTTTGCATCGTCGGCCAAGAATTTGTATATCAAGTCGTCGCTGGCACCGGCCTGTCGCAGCGAGTGTGTCATGCCGTCTGTGCAGCATGCCTGTGCACTGGCCATCAGCATCTTATATCTTTCCAATAACGGCTTTGCTGTTGGGTGTGCTGTTGTTATATCTTCGTCGTATTGTGCAGCTGCAACAAACTCGGACATCTTTATGTCGCGGATTTTTGAACTGCGTGGAGAAACAGTCTCGCGAACCATTGGTTTTTTACGCCATATTTCACACTCGGCATCTGTTTCAAATGGACATCCGTCATCTGTGGTGCCAAACACTTGATTGACAACGACACTAAGGTCTTGTTCGGCATATTTTGATGCAAACCATAAATCGTCAGACGGTTTTTTTGGACACAACAAATCTTCAACGCGTTCCAGTGTTGCAGCAGCGTCTGCCATATTTTGTTCATAGATTTCAACCGGATTTGCCGTGTCAAAAGTCGTAACAACAGCCTCTTTGGCGGGGCCTAAGAACCAGTCAGAAAAATCTTTGTATCTATAACTAGAAATAGAATCGTCCCAAATTGGTACGCCATCAAACCCATCGACAGTTTTGTCAGATGTTTTTGAATCATATTTTCCATGAACGCCGTCCCACAGCTGTGGCCTATCGTCTTTTTCGGTTGGTTTTACGGAATAAACCCTGATGTTGTGTTCAGGAATGATGATTGCCTGTGGCTCTGTTATGTTTGGTATATCCCAAACAGGTTGTTCATAAACCCCTACAGATTCTTCCATTTCAATAACGTTGATTGGCATGATTTCACATTCATCGCCAATACAGTCAGACGCACGAACTGTCTGCATTTCATACATGCATAACAGAGACGCAAAAATACATATTTTGGTTTTCATGCCTAATATTATATCACAAAAAAGAGCATATTAAAACATGTTTTTAAACAACTGTTTTTTTATTGTATTATATACTTGATATTTTTATACTTAGGAATATATAACCAAACACAAGGGGAAAAATATGAAACAAATATCAGTATTTGCACTGTTGTCCGCAATTGCATTCCCGTCATTTGCACAGGATGCAGCAATCACAGAAGAAGTAATTGAACCTGTTATCGCAGAACAGACGGCAGACGTACCTGTTGCAACAGAATCTGTTGTTGCAGATGAAAATGAATTTATGACCCCTGTGGAAAAAAATACCAAGGCGTCATTCCCACATGGTTTACAGTTTGGTGTTGGCGCATCAATTACCAGCGGTTTGAACGGTTTTGTTGGGTATGCGAATAAAAATTTTGATTCATTCTGGGCAAAACGTTTCGGTGTACGTTTTGATTTTGGTACAACCGCACCTGTTGAATCAAAATTGAACGAAACAATAAATGATATTATTGATGATGAAATTGAAATTGGCGATAATTTGGCGGTTTCTAATTTTGAACTAGACGCCCAACATTACGCAGCGTTGCTGGATTTTTATCCATTTGGTAACACGTGGTTCTTGGGTGGCTGGCGTCTGACCGGTGGATACTATTTTGGTAATTTGAATTTATCTGCGCATGTTGCAGGTGAAATCAGCGAATTAGATAACACATCATACGAATTTGAATTGATGGATACTCAATTCAAGTATGTTGGTAATTCAGTACATGGTTCTGCGGAATTTGATTGGGATTATCGTGGGCCATATCTGGGTACTGGTTTTGATTTTGGTCTGTTTGCAGGCTTTAAGATTTATTTGGATGCGGGTGTTGTGTTTACAAATAAAACAGCACAATTAAACCTGGATATTCCATTTGAAAACTTGCAGATGATGGAAAATGGTTCTTGGGAAACTGTCCAAGGCACACCACTTGAAGATGTGGCGAACAAAATTATTGAAGAAACATTGGCAGATGCTCAATCTGAACTTGATGATTTAAAATTCTATCCGATGGTAAAAGTTGGATTTATGTATCGTTTTTAATAACAGGTTGCCAAACGGCAACCTTTTTTATTGGAATATATGCCCGTTGTAATGCGGGTGTATTTTTTATAATTTTTATGATATGAAGAAAATAAATATACTTTTATTTTGTTTGATGTGTTTGCCTGCTGCTGCATTTGATGGTGTGCAACTTGGTGTTGGGCTTTCTGGCACAACAGGCTTTAATATAAATGCGGGCTATTATAACAATCTGTCTCAGAATTATTTGTTGCGGCATTTTGGGGTGCGTTTCGATTATGCTAATATTGAACCGTTAAAGTCTGCTGTCGATTCGGCGATAGATCATATAATGAAAGAAGGTGTGTCCGTTGGCGATGGGGTCAAGATAGATAAAGGTGAACTCGATTCGTGGCATGCTGCGTTGCTATTAGATTATTATCCTTTTGCAGGTCGGTGGCGTATCACAGGTGGTTATGCGTGGGGTGCTGCGGATTTGTCTGCCGAGATATTCGGAGAAATCTCGACTGCACCGGATACGCGTTTTTATTTTTATTTGGCAGGCGACCATTATTTTTATAACGGGAATGATTTTGGTGGGCAGGCGTTCATAGATTGGGCTTTTCATGGACCATATTTGGGTACTGGTTTTGATGTCGATTTGTTTTGTGGTTTTTCATTGGTTTTTGATGCGGGTGTTGTTTTTACAAACAGATCGGCACGTTTGTCTTTGGAAATCCCGCACGAGCAACTATATATATATAATAAGGAAACGGCGGTTTGGTCGCCTATAACAATACCCGCCCTGGATAATGATGTGGCACGTGCAACTGGGGAAGGGAATGATAAATTATCTAACTACAAGTTTTTTCCGATATTAAAACTGGGTTTTGTGTATAAATTTTAATCGAATCGGAAAAACGAATCAGAAATTTTATATAAAACCGAATCATTTAATGGGTTTTATTAGAGGGGTGTATAAAAATTTTTTTATAGAAAAAATGGCGGTTTTCTGCGGTTTTAGGGTTTTTTATGAAATTTTTTAAAATTATTTTCTAAATTCTTCTTGACTTTTTGAAAGTTTAAACGCATAGTATACGGGCTTTCAAGTTGAGATAACAAAACAAAAGACACTCAACCCCTGAAATTCTGCGGTTTACGGAACAAACGGTATGAATAGGGTTCCTGATAAACTACGCAAACATTGTGAATAAAAGCAGCTCATCAAAAATTCAAGAAGGGATGTGCAGACAGTTGAATTTGGAATATCCAAACTTTGACTAAGTCAAAAGTGCATATCCTAGACAGGTAGTAGGTTTACATATTAAACCTCGTT
>JBKSMR010000025.1:0-17359 GCA_046881895.1 Alphaproteobacteria bacterium | reverse complement strand
TGCACCACAAAGGGTTGGTGGTTATTTTAGATGTAGTGATAATCAACTGACATCGTTGCAGGGTGCGCCACAAAGTGTTGGTTGGGATTTTGATTGTAGGCACAATCAACTGACATCGTTGCAGGGTGCACCACAAAGGGTTGGTAGGAGTTTTGATTGTAGTGATAATCAACTGACATCATTGCAGGGTGGGCCGCGTACTGTCGGTGGACATTTTGCTTGTAGTGATAATCAACTGACATCGCTGGCTGGTGCACCACAATGGGTTGGTGGGAATTTTAATTGCAGTAATAATAAACTGACGACATTAAAGGGTGTATCGCAAGATATTGGTGGGGGTTTTTGGTGTGATGATGAACGGTTGAGACAGGAATATAAGGCAATGAAGCGGTCAAATTTTGTAACTAAATTTAAAAAAGCGACTAATAAATTGTTGGCGAATATGCGTCAGAAATTAAAACCCAATTCTGAACATGATATATAAAAATCCCCGTTTCGGGGATTTTTTTATCTGTTTGTCAGTTGTAATTCGATTCGGCGATTCTTTTGCAGGCTGGCCCGGTCTGTGCCTGTGGCAATTGGATACATATCGCCAAAGCCTGTTGGAATCAGACGCAGTTTTGATACGCCGTCTTTGGTCAATTCATTTACCACCGCAGATGCACGCAGTAATGATAATTGCGTATTGTTTCTGTATCCGCGTGTGCCAGATATAACCTGTTTATTATCAGTGTGACCGTCAACACGAATAATCCAGTCGACATCGGATGGGATTTTCGTTTCCATATCCCGAATGACCTTTGCAATCGTTTTTAATTGCTGTTTGCCGGCCGCAGATAATTTGTATGAACCACTTGGGAACAAAATATCGCTGTTGATGATAAAGCGGTCGCCATCGGCAGTAATATCTGTTTGGTCGCCCATTGCCAGCTTAATGGCCTTGTAAAATGCAGATTGATATTTTGAAACATCGTTTAATTCGGCAACTTTGTCTGCCAATGCCTTGTTCAAGCGAGTTGACATTTCAACATATTCAATTTCTTGGGTGCGTGATTTTTCTTCGGCAGCATCCAAGGCAGCTTGCAGTTTTTCCAATTGTTCTGTCAGTTCTGTACGTTGTGCAGACATCATATCTTGCAATAACTTGCGTTCTTGTTCCAGGGCCACAGATTGTTCTTTGCTGATGGTTGCCTGATTTAATTCTGTCATCAGTTGGTCTATTTCAGACTGCATTTCGCCGATTTTGATTTCGTATGCGTTTATCAGGTCTTCGGTACTTAGATCCATGTTTTCCAGTTCGTCACGTGCCAACAGTAACAGACGATTCGCCTCGCGTTTATAAGATTCCATTTGTTCAATGGTTTGGGCCTGTTCGGCATTTGCCTGTTTCAGTTTTTCTACGGCACGTGTGCCAGTTGTCTTGTTAAATACACTGGTCGTTGTCCACAGTAACAGGAACATAATCAGCAAAAATATCAGTATAATTACCAGGTTGGAAAATAAATCTACGAAACCTGGCCATGCGTTGCTATTATTGCGATAACGAATATTCATCATTGTTTTTCTCTCTCTCGTTCTATTTTTTACATATCAGTCAGCGACTGAACGTGTTTTGTTAATTCGTGTGTTGTTAAATTTATTTGCGGTAATATGCGTGCGACTTCCTCGGCTGGTTTTTCATTTGTTTTTGCAGATAAAAAGTCCGATAAAGTACGGAAAATTGCGTTTTGGGCAATTTGCACCTGTAATGCCAAGAAACTGATAATTAAACTGCCGCCCAAACCCAGTAATGAACTGGTGAATGCGGTTGTCATGCCCGACAGTGGTTTTGCGACACCAACTTGGACAGATGCTAAAACAGATTCGTCTGCAAAATTTAATGAAGAAATCATTTCTGCAAATCCGCTGACCGTTAAAATCAAACCCCAGAATGTGCCAAGCAATCCCAAAAATATCAAAGTGTTTGTGATATAGCGTACCGATTCGCGTGCGTCTTCGAAACGCATAACAGTTATATCAGTAACTGTATCTAATGTTGTGGCGGATATGCGACGTGGATTTGCATATAATATTTGTGCCACAGGACGCAGAAAATATGGTGGTAATGCAATGTTGCGACGGCCAGATATAAATTCCGACAACCATTTGTTTTCGGGTAATAATTGAAACATCTGAACAAAGCACAAACCAATACCAAATATTGCAGTTCCGATAATAATGCCGTTTAACCAAATGTTGGCAGTCGCGATTTCCATAAATTCTGGGCCGAAATATAACACCCCAGCAACTATTATTGCTGTGAATAATGCCATTCGGTTAAGAGCTGCATGAAAGTGTTTGCTCATTTATAATATTTCCCTGCCTTTGATATGAGTGTAGTAAATTTTTACAAATTGTGTCAATCATATTATATGGGAAGAATGTCCAAAAAAAATCCCCAAATGGGGATTGTTTTCTTAGAATGGGATATCGTCACCGATTTCTGTAACTGACATTTCTTCGCGTGGCTGTGGTGATGGTGCACTGTAATCGCCGCTGTTGCCGTCCATTGCTTTTGCACCAGCCAAGATAACCATTTGGCCTGCGAATTGGTTCAATACAACTTCGGTTGTAAATACATCTGCACCAGACTGGTTTTGCCATTTGCGTGTACGCAGGGAACCTTCTAGATACAATTTTGTGCCTTTTTGCAGCATACGTTCTGCAACTTCGACCAAGTTAGAATTAAAGATAACAACGCGATGCCATTCTGTTTGTTCTTTTTGTTCGCCTGTTGTGCGGTCACGCCAACGTTCTGATGTTGCCAATGAAAAACTGACTACTTTCTGACCACTGCCCATTGTGCGAACCTGTGGTTCTTGACCGATATTTCCAACCAAGATGACTTTATTTATACTTCCTGCCATAATCGCTTCCTTTGTTTATATTATTTTTCCTATGATTTATTTGAGCAATTATATCGGAAAAATGCAAGGCTTTTTTAGAAACTGATTTTTGTTTTCGCCAAGAAATAAAATTCATCTGTTCCGTATGGATTATCAACAAAACCAGCAGTCATAAACTTATAAGATGCGTTAAATTCAACAGATGGACGACTTGCCATGTCAATGCTGTGTTTTTGGAAGATGTATTTTCCTGATGCGTCGCGACTGTGTAGTGTGTTCAAGTACATGTTGCCGTCAATTATTGTGTCTGGTGTGCCGATTGACATTTCAAAATCGCTGAATTTTAAGCCCATTTTTGCAGACATTGTTGTCAGATTTGAAAAGCCTGATATAACGGATTCAGGTGATGCGTGCGGTGACATTGTGCCAATTGTAGTATTATAAAACAGATTGAATTTGCCGATTTGAATATCGTTATTAAATCCAATAAAGCTGATAAAGTTTTCTGTTCCTGTTTCCAACAGACCGCTTGCCATCAGCATATCTGTATTTTTTACACCGAATTCAAAGTTGCCGAATTTTACGATTCTATCGTCTGATTGACGCAGGCGTTCAAATCCGATGCCGCGTGTTTTAACAGATATATTATCATTCAAATTTGTTTCGAATGCACGACCAAAACTGTCAACAAACGAGAATTTTACATTTGCAGATTTTATTTGATGCGCGATTGTGCTGCTGACGCGTGCAGTTTGCATTGCGACATTTGTGCCGTCTGATGTTGGCACAGTTGTAACGCCAACTGGTCTGGTTGCACGTTCCATATCCAGCATGCCATGACCATATATTGCATCAACCCCAATGTCACCCAAGTCGCGTGCTGTTGTAAATAACAGGTTTGTGACTTCGTTTGCGTTCATGTATGGAAAAGCTTCGCGAATAACTGCGATTGCCGCAGATACAATTGGTGCTGCGAAACTTGTGCCGTCCAGTGTCAGGCTGCTTTTTTGTGAATGTAAATTTGCACCTGGTGCAGTAATGCAAAAGTTCATTGTTGCAGTTCCGCATGCGTTACTGAAATCTGCCAATGTGCCTGTTTTATCATCCCATGCAACAACATTTACAAAGTGACCGTTTGTTTCTGGTGCAACGTTTGGCATAGCAGATAAAGCATTGGATTGTGCACGTGCTTCGTTGCCGGCCGCCCATACAAAGATTGCGTCTTTGTTGCTGGCAGCGTTTACCAATGAATTTACAAAGTTTTCATCTGTGACTGCAATCATTTGATTCTTGTCTTTTATTTGATTGGCATACATGCCAGTTGCAGACCAGCTGAAATTATAAATATGTGCATCATTTGCAGATGCGATAATATTGCCAATTTCATCAAATGACTTAAAGTTACTGCTGGAATCAGACACTGTATAAGAAATAACATTTGCATCTGGTGCGATTTGTTCTGTAATCAGGTTTGCGACATTTTTACCATGCCATGCATTTTCGCCAGAATCAAATACAGCAACTGTGGAATTTTTTCCTGTGTATCCGCGTGCCAAAGAATAACTTAATCTGATTTGATCGTATTGGTTGCTGTTACGTGCGTACGCGACATGGTCTTTTACCGTTGCCAAACGTGCAAGGTCAACATCACTGCCGACTTCCGAATACGAATCGCGGTTTGTTGATGCGTGTGTTGGAACTGCGGCCGGTTCATGTTCATCTGATGAAGACATACCAATCAGCGCAATTGCACCGCCAACCAGTGCGACTGTGCCGCCAGCCATTATCGCAGTGCTTTTCAAAGAAGATTTTGTTGTCTGACTGCATTTGTCTGGATTATATCTGCGAAACATTTCATTTGCACAGTCGTTTGTGTGTGCCATGGCAGGTACAATCATCATTGCACAACAAATAAATGCCGATAAAAATCTGTTTCGTTTTGTCATATTTTCTCCACCGTTGGTGGGCGACCACACCCACACACTATAAATATAGTACAAATATACACTTTGTCAAGACTCAGATAAGGTTCCTAGATATTTTTAAACTGGGTTGTGATATATTGTTTTTGTGTACATAACCAAGGGGGAAAATATGAAGAAGATATGTCTAGGTGCATTGACTGCGATGCTTGTCATTGGCGGTGCGAATGCGGAATATTATGGTATTATTACAACTGTTGAAGAACCTGTTGTTCAACAGCAGCAAAAAACAGCAAAAAATCACACAAAACCAACAGGCAAGGGCGGTTTTGTTGGTGGCGATGAAACAATTGTTACGATTGCTCAGGTAAATGAAATGCGTAATGATGTTCCGGTTGTTGTGGTTGGTCAGATTATTCAACGTATGGGTGACGAGAAATATTTGTTCCAAGATGGCTCTGGTTCAATAACTGTTGAAATAGATGACGACGGTTGGCGTGGTCAGACAGTAAATGAACTAGACACCATTAAAATATATGGCGATGTTGATCGCGGTATATTCACCACAGAAATAGACGTTGATTATATTGAAAAAATTTAAAAATCCCCCAATCGGGGGATTTTTTTAACCAATCAGCTTTTGCCAAAGGGTTTGTTTCTTTGGCTGTTTCTTCTTTTTACGACGATTCGCAGATACTGTTGTACGCTTGGCATCATTATGCTGGGCGTTTTTCTTTTTAATATCTGTTGATGGTGCGTGTGCATTCAACAATTCATCGGTTTTGTTTTGTTCGGGTGCAACACGTTGAATCGAATATTGGTCAATATTCAATAAACTGTCATCGCCAACAATAACAATTTCTGTTTCAAACTTGGTCTCCATTTCTGCCAGTTCTGCACGTTTGTGATTCAACAGATATACAGCAACATCTGTTGGCACAGTCATAATGATTTTCTGGGCAGATTTTGCCAACAGTTTTTCTTGCAGATGACGGAACAAGATTATCGCAGCGGTCTGAATAGATGGAACAACACCTGCACCCATACAATGTGGGCATGGTACATATGATGATTCCATAAAGCTGCTGCGTAATCTTTGACGTGACAGCATTAGCACGCCAAAGTTGTTGATTTTTGCAACCTGTGTTCTGGCACGATCACGTTTCATAACTTCGCGCATTTTCAGTTCCAGTTTGCGGTTGTTCTTTTCTTCTTCCATATCGATAAAGTCAACAGCAACAATACCAGCCAAGTCACGCAGACGTAATTGCAAGGCAATTTCTTCGGCAGCTTCCAAGTTTGTGTTCAATGCTGTTTGTTCAATGTCTTTTTCTTTTATCGCACGTGAAGAGTTTACGTCAATTGTAACCATCGCTTCGGTTTGGTTGATAACCAATGAGCCACCAGATGGCAACTGAACATATGGGCCATGTAAACCTTCCAGCTGTTTTTCAACGCCGGCCTTGACCATCAGTGGAACAGCCGCGTCTTTATAGTGAACCAACTGTTTGCGTGGTGCACGACCATACATTTGCTGAAAATATTGTTTCGCAGCATCAAATGCTTCTTCGCCTTGGATTGTCAAGACGTCTTCTTTGTCACTGACAAAGTCGCGAACAACACGACGCAACAATGAATCTTCGGTGTGGATGGTTACAGGTGCAACAGATGCTAATGTTGTCTTGCGGATTTCGTTCCACAAACCAACCAAGTAATCATAGTCTGCTGCAATGTCAGATGCAGATGCACCCATCGCCGCAGTACGTAAAACAACTGTCATGCCTTTTGGTATTTTTAAATCATGCAAAATTTCACGTAATCTGGCACGTTCTGATTTGTCAGAAATTTTCTTGGAAATACCATAACTGTTACGCTTGCGTGAATTTGGCATCAAAACTGCAAAACGACCCGCCAATGACAAGTATGTTGTCATAGATGCACCTTTTTGACCGCGTTCTTCTTTGACGCCTTGAATCAGCAAGATTTGTTTTGGTTTGATAACGTCTTGAATTTTGAATTCGCGTGCACGTTTTACAAATTCGTTATTATCTTCGCCGGCACTGTGGTCGTCGTATTCTGCGACTTCGTCTTCTTCGTCGTTTGGATCGTCGTCGTCATCAACGATATTCGCGTGTGCCAGTTCCAGTAACTTTTTCTTTTGTTCTGGGGTTACCTGATAATAATCTGGGTGAATTTCAGAAAATGGCAAAAAGCCGTTCTTGCCAGTTCCATAATCAACAAATGCAGCCTGTAATGATGGTTCAACACGAATAACCTTGGCCAGATAGATATTTCCCTTTATCTGAGGTTTAGTGGTTGTTTCAACATCAAAATCAGAAACACGACCCGTCGCAGTATCAACAACGACAACACGGGTTTCTTCTGGGTGGACTGCATCCACGTATATTTTTTTTGACATATAATAATCCTTTTGTTTTGGCGGTGTATGATACAGCAATAACCTGTCCCCATGGGGCGTCCATGCCCATGCCAAGGGAATGCACCACGATAATCATCAGTGCAATGCAAATTATTGAAAATAGTGACAATATAAACACTTTTTATAATCCTATGTCATACACAGGGGGTATTCTAACACGACAATATACAGATTTTCAAGGTATTTATTTTCTGTTTTTTATTTCAGATTTAATGCTTTTGATTTTAGCAGGAATTTTTTCTTTGGCTTCCGCCAACCAGCGTTTCATACGTGAACGTAACCATCTTTCGTATATGAAAAACAGACTGCCGATGCCAATCAACGGCAATACATAATATATAATTCTGTATGCCAGCAATGCACCAAATATATTTGCCTTGTCAATCGTATCTGGTAATGCCAACAGAAATACACTTTCAAAAACACCGATGCCGCCTGGAACCTGACTGAAAACACCGGTTGTTTGTGCGATTACAAACAGACCAATGAATGTGCCAAATGGTATCTGAACAAATGGCGACAGACAGAAATACAGTACCAAACCTGCCAAGACGCTGTCTGTGATGCCCAGTATCGTTTGCGTAAGTGCCATTTGTGTCGATGGTACTTGGAATTTTACATCGCCAATTTTAATGCTTTTCTTATGAAATATCATTGTTATGGCAAAATAGGTCAACAATATAGTCAGACAGAATATAAATAGTGTGTTTAAGCCCATGCTTAAACCAACAGAATTATCAAACATTTCATTTGGAATTAAAAAATACCCAATTACAACAATTGCAGATGCACCCAGAAAGTATGTAAAACCAGATATGGTCAACATCTTTAATATGTCGCCACTGCGAATACGCCAGCGTGTGTAAAGTCTGTATCGTATGGCACCGCCACTGACCACTGCATGTCCGGCATTGTTACTGATTGCAAAGCCCAACATGCCGGCCAACATCCATTTCCACCAAGTAACCTTGCCACCAATGTAATGCAATGCCAGATAGTCATATAATGATAACGCCAAGTATCCGGCCAGACATGCAATGCACGCCCAGAACAGGTTCATAAGCGGAATACCCAATATTGCGTGTGCAATATCTGATAAACTGTAATTTCGTAACTGCCACCATAACATACCTGCGGCAAGTACGAAAAAGAAAATGCCTGAATAGCCGATAATTTTCTTAAACAGGCGTTTTGTCTTGGCTGACATAAAAATCCTTTTCAAAGCGTTTGTTAGGATAACAATATTATATCAAAAAGCAAACTTAAAAAAATTGCAAAATATTTTTTGTCGTATATATAATATGTAATAGTTTAATAACCAAAGGATTTATAAATGTTGCGTCCATCACTGCGAAAGTCAAATCAAATGCGTCATATCTCAATGGAAACAGGTGTAAATAAATGGGCCGAAGGTTCTTGCCTGATAAAAGTTGGCGGCACCCAGGTTTTATGCACTGCGTCTGTTGATTTTAATCAGCCAACATGGAAACGTATGCAAAATAAGACTGGTGGTTGGGTTACAGCAGAATACGCAATGTTGCCACGTGCAAATGGTATTCGCAAAGGACGAGAAGCGATTATGAAAGACAATCGCAGTGCGGAAATTTCACGCTTGATTGGTCGTTCATTACGCAGCGTTGTTGATATGGAAAAATTGGGCAAGCATACAATTACAATTGACTGTGATGTTATTCAGGCAGATGGTGGCACCAGATGTGCCAGTATCACAGGTGCATTTGTTGCGTTAAGTTTGGCAGTGCGCTGGTTGATTGAAAATGGACGTATAAATGAAAATCCAATTCAGGATAATGTGGCTGCGGTATCTGCCGGACTATGGCGTGGCGAACTGATTCTGGATTTAGATTACGAAGAAGACTGTGTGGCAGAAATGGATGCGAATTTCGTTGTGTCTGGTTCTGGCAAGTTTGTTGAAATTCAGGCCACAGGTGAACAACATCCGTTTGATGCTTCGCAATTATCAGAACTGATGAATTTGGCAGGGCAGGGTTGTCAACAGCTGATTGATCTGCAAAATCAGGTTTTGGAATAGCGAAATCTTGTATTAGTGTGCTTTTAAATTTAAATCCAAACAGATTTTTTTACCGCGTTTTTTTAAGTCGCTGAAATCAAATTCTAGGTTTGCCTCGGACGAGCGGACTAACTTAGAGATTTCAGGAATAGGTTTGTTTGTTAGCATGGCACGTGTGCCTTCTAGCAGTGCATTGCGTTCTACGGCAAACAATATTTGTCCATTTGCTGTTAGTGTGTGTTCGGTTTTGTAATCCCCGCTAAGACCAACTTGGCTATGTTCTTTGGTTATGTCTTTTTTTATTCTATTTGCAATCATTACATTGCCGAATTTCGGACCAAAAAAAGCGGGCTGGAATAAATCCGGGGTTTTCTGCATGTTATAACTCAGTTCATTGTAATAGTTTACTTGTGTGTCAGATGCACTGAGAAACGATACAGTGGAAAAATTGCATTGTTCCAGCGGTGCAAATGGTGCATGGTTTATAACTAATAGTTTTTTTTGTATTTCGTACATGTCTGATAAACAGTATGTGAATTTATTAGATTCTTGAATAAGATACTTTTCTATCATTCTTAATACGTATGTGCCATGACAATGTGTGTAAATTATCATTTTTCTGAAATTTTCTGATATTTTCTTTGGTTGTAATATTTGATTATATTGTCCAATCATACGTGGTATAAACGCAAAATTAAGAATATCATGTATGTAATTTGGGTATGTGTTGCTGAGTAGATAAGAACGATTCATATATGTAATATCAGTCATCGTTAATCCGTTGCCGTAACTTAATAACTGATTAGTGTCTCGAAATTCACGAAATAAGTTTAAACGATCTAAGTCGTTGTTGCGGTCACGTGTTTTGTAGTATACAGAATATATATTCAGACCGCTTTTGATACCTTTTAGATGTAATGTTTTTGCGATGCTGATACAATAATTGTTTGCCCATGTGACCGAGTTTGTATTTTCGCCACCCAATACTAATATGCATGGGGTTGATAAATCCATACTAGTTACATGGTCCTGATTGAGAGGATTACTAAGAGGCACTTTTATAAAAATTGTTTTACTAAGATCTGACATAATTTGATATTGTAGTACAAAAATATAAAATGTCAAATGTTGGTGTTGTTTTTATTTTAGTGTAAAAATCGTGTTGAATGTGGGTTGATTTTATTCTAGACTGAACACACAATGAATAGAAAGGATTGGTAATATGTTAAAGAAAATTTTAGTTTTAATTGCTTTGTTTACTCCGTTTTTTGCAGATGCGGCACCTAAAAAGAACAAGGAAGAGCCTGTTGTACATTTGACAGATGAAGAAATTTACGAAGAGTTAAAAAAGTTGGCTATGGTGTTCGAAGTGGCTCGTGAAAACTTTGTCGAAGAAGCTGATGAAAAAAAGATGCTGGAAGCGGCAATGAACGGTATGTTGGGTGCGTTGGATCCACATTCTTCTTATTTATCCAAGGATGATTTTAAAGAATTTAGTGAAAAATCACATGGCGAATTTGGTGGCTTGGGTATTCAAATCACAAGTGATCGTGGTGCTGTGCGTGTTATTTCGCCAATTGACGATACGCCTGCGGATAAGGCTGGAATCAAGGCAGGTGACTATATCACGCATATTGATGACGAACAAGTCTTTGATTTGACATTAAATCAGGCTGTAAAAAAGATGAAAGGCCGTCCAGGAACCAAGGTAAAATTGACCGTCATTTCCGAAGATGGTGAACCAAAAACATTGACGCTAAAACGTGATATCATCAAGGTAAAGTCTGTTAAATTCGAAGAAAAAACATTGGCCGGTGCAGATGCCGCAGATAAAGATACACCAAAAATTGGCTATATCAGAATTTCTGATTTTGGTGCAACGACTGCACGCGACTTAAAAGAAGCTTTGGAAAAATTGGAAAAGAAAAATGTGGTTGGTTATGTCTTGGATGTTCGTAATAATCCCGGGGGATATTTGACAGCTGCGATTGACGTGTCAGATGCATTTTTAGATAGCGGTGAAATTGTTTCAACTCGTGGTAAAAAAGAAACGGATATTGAACGTGCTTTTGCCACAGAAGGTGACCTTGCAAATGGCAAGCCTGTGGTTGTCTTGATAAATCATGGTTCTGCATCTGCATCTGAAATTGTGGCAGGGGCGCTGCAGGATAATGGTCGCGGTTTAGTTATGGGTTCACAATCTTTTGGCAAGGGCAGTGTACAACAGCAAAAGCCACTGGGTGATGGAACAGCGATTCATATTACAATTGCACGTTATTATACACCGTCTGGTCGTTCTATTCAAAATGAAGGAATTACACCAGATATAGAGGTCTTGCATTCCAAGGTTGAAGTATTAGAAAAACGCGAGAGCACATATTCCGAAGCGTCATTTAAAAACGCCTTGAAAAATGAACAGACCAAGAAAAAAGAAGATAAAAAATCTAAAAACAAGGACGATGATGACAATAAAGAGGATTTGACTGATGAAGAAAAAGATGCTTTGGATTATCAGTTGCAGCGTGCTATGGATATGGTTGTTGCAATGGGTAAACTGCAATCGCATCAGTCGGTCGCATCCGCAGAAAAAGACGAAAAATCCGAAAATATCACAGAAAAATAATATAAGGAAACAAGTATGTCAAAACTGATTGTTGATGGAAATTGGGCGGCTGCTGATGTCGCGTATAGATGTGTTGATTTTGCTGCGATTTATCCAATTACTCCCAGCAGTACAATGGGCGAACTGGCGGACGAGTGGTCTTTTCAGCATAAAAAAAATATTTGGGGTGCAATTCCTCAAATAATTGAAATGCAGTCCGAAGCGGGTGCCGCAGGTGCAATGCATGGTGCATTACAGATGGGTGCATTGGCGACAACATTTACTGCGTCCCAGGGATTGTTGTTGATGATTCCAAATATGTATAAAATCGCAGGTGAACAGACTCCGTTTGTTATGCATGTGGCGGCACGTGCGTTGGCAACACATGCGTTGTCTATTTTTGGTGATCACAGTGATGTTATGTCTGTTCGTGGGGTTGGATTTGCGATGTTGTCATCTCATAATGTTCAACAGGCTCATGATATGGCAGCGATTGCACATGCTGCAACGATACGCAGTCGTGTTCCGTTCTTGCATTTCTTTGACGGGTTTCGTACCAGTCACGAAGAATCACGTCTGATACGAATCGATGATGATGTTTTACATAAACTGATTCCTGATAACTTGGTTTTGGAAAATCGCAATCGTGGCATGACACCAAATAGGCCGACAATTCGTGGTACAGCTCAGAACCCAGATGTATTCTTTCAGGGACGCGAGGCGGTAAACCCATTGTATGAGAAAACACCAGATATTGTACAAGAATGTATGGATGAATTTGCAAAATTGACAGGTCGTAAATACGGTTTGGTTGAATATGTTGGCGATAAAAATGCAGAAAATGTCATTGTCGCAATGGGCAGTGCAGTGGATACTATTGAAGAAACGTTGCCACATTTGCCAAAGGGGTTGGGATTGGTAAAGGTTCATTTGTATCGTCCTTTTCCAGTCGATGCGTTCCGGAACGTATTGCCAAAGTCTGTTAAAAAAATCGCTGTTTTAGATAGAACCAAAGAGCCAGGTAGTATTGGTGAACCGTTATATCAAGATGTTAAATCTGTCGTTGGTGCAGGTGTTGAAGTATTTGGTGGACGTTATGGCCTGGGGTCAAAAGAATTTAAGCCGCGTGATGTCAAGGCGGTATATGAAAATCTGATGCGTGGCACAATTCATCATAACTTTACAGTTGGTATCGATGATGATTTGTGTGGCTTGTCATTAAAAACAGACGCTGCATTTTCTGTTGAAAGTCCAAACTTTAAAACTGCGATTTTGTATGGTATTGGCAGTGATGGCACCGTTGGTGCAGTTAAAAATATTGTTAAAATTGTTGGCGAAAATTCTGAATTATATCCACAGTCTTATGCGGTTTATGATTCTAAAAAGTCTGGTGGGTTGACTGCGTCACATATTCGTTTTTCAGATGCACCGATTAAAAGTCAGTATTTGGTCGAAGTTGCTGATTTTATTAGTGTTTCAAACTTTATGATTGCACAACGTTTTGATGTGTTTCGTGGATTGCGTACAGGTGGAACTGTGATGATAAATACATCATTAGAACCAAGGGTTGCATTTAAAAATCTGCCACGTGATACCCAAGAACATTTGATTCGTTTGCGTGCAAAAGTTTATTTCTTGGATGCGAATCGGGCTGCTAATGAATTAGGGCTGGGAAATCGTATAAATACATTTATTATGCTGAATTTCTTTAATTTAACCCAGGTTATCGATCCAAAATTAGCCGCAGATAGTGCCAAAGTCGCAATCGAAAAGACATACAAGAAAAAGGGTATGGATGTTGTGGCTGCAAATTGGGCTGCTGTGGACAAGGCGTCTGAATATTTGCATGAATTTAAATTACCGTCATCGGTATCGCCATTTGCACCTGACTTTGTGCCTGCGATGACGTTGGATACGCCAGCAGAAATTGCAGGAACGCTTGGTGAAATTGCTGCACAGCGTGGCGATGATATCCCAGTATCGCGTTTTCGTGTTGATGGTGAATTTGGTGGTGGACAATATCCTGTTGGAACTGCGAAATACGAAAAGCGTGCAATATCTGACAAGGTTGCAACTGTTGATATAAACAAGTGTATTCAATGTGGAAAATGTGCGATGTTGTGTCCACATGCGGTAATCCGTATCAAGGCCATGACCGAAGAACAGGCAGAACATGCACGTGCAAATGGTGTGACTGTGGTGCCTATGAAGACACCAGAGCTGGGGGCAAATATGTACTTTACAATCAATATTTCGCCTGCGGATTGTACAGGTTGCAATATTTGTGTAAAGCATTGTCCTGTTGGTGCATTGTCAATGGTGCCGGCTGTGGATGTTATGCAAACACAACAGGCAGCATTTAATGCAGCAGAACAGATTCCAAATATTGAACGCAGTAAATTGAACTTGAATATTCCAAAGCATGTAGAATTCTTGCCTCATTATTTTGAATTCCCTGGTGCGTGTGCAGGTTGTGGCGAAACGCCATATGTCAGAATGTTGTCTCACTTGTTCGGGGATAAAATGGTTGTAGCGAATGCAACTGGGTGTTCTTCGATTTATGGTGCTAATTTACCGACTACGCCATGGACATGTGACGCAAATGGACGTGGCCCTGCATGGTCTAATTCTTTGTTCGAAGATAATGCAGAATACGGTTTGGGTATGCGTTTGGCGTTAAATCAAAAGCGTGAAAATCTGAAGTCTTTGTTGTTCGAAGTAGGCATTGGAAATGTTGAACAAATGTTTGATGAAACGGATACACAAAAACAACGTGAAATCGAATCGAATTTACGTAAACAGCTGGCGGCAATCCCGGGTGAGCGTGCCAGACTGGCAGAAAGTTTGGTTGGTGAAATTGTTGACAAGTCTGTATGGATTATTGGTGGCGACGGTTGGGCGTATGATATTGGATACGGTGGTGTTGACCATATTTTACATAGTGGTGAAAATGTAAATATATTGGTCTTGGATACCGAAGGATATTCAAATACAGGTGGACAACAGTCTAAGTCTACGCCGTTTGGTGCCAGTATGAAGTTTGCAATTGGTGGTAAAAATAGTGCCAAGAAAGATTTGGGAATGATTGCGATGATGAGTGGTGCATATGTTGCCCAGATTGCTGTTGGTGCAAATCAAGCTCAGGCGATTCGTGCCTTTCGTGAGGCTGCATCATTCAATGGTCCCTCTATTATCTTGGCGTATGCACCATGTATTGCACATGGGTTTGCGTTGCAAAATGGGCCAGAACATCAAACACAGATGGTTCAAACAGGTGCGTGGCCACTGTTCAGATTTGATCCGCGTTTAATTGCCGAAGGTCATAATCCATTGACGATGGATTCTAATGTTGATGATTTGGCTCCGCTGGAAGAATTCCTGAAAACAGAATCCAGATTTGGTGCTGCACGTGCTGCGAATCCTCAGTTTGATAAACTGGTAGATTTGGCCAAGGCTAACAATGCATATAAAAGCGAATTGAAAAAGCATATTGCAAGCTTTGCAATGCATAATATGCCAAATGTCAAAGAAAATGGAGAAGGTTAAATGAAAAAAATATTGTTGATTTTATCTGTTTTATTATCGGCATGCACGTTTCAGACCAAGCATCGTGGATATGTTTTTCCAGAAAATCTGACGGACAAGGTGGCTGGTATTAAAACAACCAAGGAACTGATGAATGAAATCGGTGTCCCACAGGTAAAAACAGTACATGGTGATGAAGTTTGGATTTATTATGGTGCGGATGAAAACTATCGCGGACCATTGGCGTCAACATATTCTGATAAGACAGTATTGCTGGCGTGGGTGCGTGGTAATCGTGTTGTAAAAACACAGGTTTTGCATGATGCTGATTTACCAAAAATTGAAATTGCGGACGGGGAAACTCAAATTCCTGCGGCGATTGAATTAAATGCAATAGAAGAACTGTTTAACAACATCGGGCGTTTCAGTCCGGCAGGCTTGGGACAATAGAATAAAAAAATTGTATTGTTTAAAGCTTGAAAATAAGGTATAATATAAAACATGAGAAAAAGAATTTATATTTGTTTGTTGGGTTTGATTGCGGCTGTTTGCAGTGCGAATGCCGCAGATGTGTCATGTGGTGCGGGCTATGTGTTGGTAAATACCAGTAAAAAAATGGATAAAATTCCTGTGTATGAATGTCAGAAGTTGTGGTGCGTTGACTTGGAAACAGGCGAAAAAATGGGCAATGGTTCCAAGGCAAGCAGTGGCTATGCAGATACCATGGATATAATGGAACTGTGTGACAGCGATAAGAATTGTATCGAGTGTTGGGGGGACCGCAAATGGTGTGCAGGCGAGGTTGCAGGCGAATGGAATCCAGAATATGGTGCGTATACCAGACGTGGCGATGATAATTCAACATATGAATCGTACCAAAAAGGCGATTGTTTCGTATGGCGTTTGGAAAAACCAGATTGCGAGGATGGATTGGTTGCAATATTACAGGATGAACGTTGGGTTTGTGCAGAAATAAAGGCAGATAGTGGTATTTCACGCGAATCCAGTATTCGTAGAACTGGCACGAAACGTCGTATAAGTTTTTAAAATTTTCCCTTGGGTAAAGTCCAGGGGATTTTTTTTCGTCAATTATTTGTTTTTTCGTTTTTTTGTGGTATAATACGTGGGACAGAGAGAATGGCAACCGTAAAAAGGTAATATATTATGCCAAGTAAGAAATTAGATTTTAAAACAGGGCAATATGTTGTTTATCCAACCCAGGGTGTTGGTAAACTGTTGCGTATCGAAGAACAAACGATTGCGGATCAGAAAATCAAAATGATGGTTATAGACTTTGAACGCAATCATATGACATTACGTGTTCCATTGGATAGGGCTGAAATTTCCGGTTTGCGTCCGTTGGTTACGTCCAAAAAGATGGACGAAGCGATTGCTTCTGCCAAGGGGCGTGCTGGTGCAAAGAGTATGATTTGGGCACGTCGTGCGGCACAGTACGAAGAAAATATAAATTCTGGCGATCCAATGAAATTGGCCGAAGTAGTACGTGACCTGCAGCGTCGCAGTGCTGCGGACACAATGACGTTTTCTGCACGTCAGTTATATTTGCGTGCGTTGGAACGTATGGCCCAAGAATTTGCGGTTCTGCATAAAATAGATTTAGATGCGGCATCTGATAAAATTGAAGATATTCTTGGTATTCCAAAGGAAATCGATTTGAATGCTGTTGAATCAGATGACGATGATGATGAAATAGAAGACGAAGATTCTTAAAAAATCCCCCAGTGTGGGGATTTTTTTTCTGTTGTAAAATCGATACGCATGTTATCGAATATGCGTGTCATTATGATTTTGTGATGATGCGGTGGGCGAAAACGTTTAATTTACGAAAAAAAACTAAAATGACTGTGGATGGGAATTTTGTTTAATGGCGTTCTTGCAAGTTGTGAAAATAATTGCTATTATTTGCCTGATAAAGGATTTTAATTATGCAAAATG
>JBKSMR010000024.1:0-19922 GCA_046881895.1 Alphaproteobacteria bacterium | reverse complement strand
CCTTGGAAAAAAAATCCCCCGATCGGGGGATTTTTTATTGTTCTAAATCAAATAAATCCTTTTAAAAATTCGCTCGATATGGTAAAATTAGATAAATTGGAAGGGATTTTATATGAAAAAAGCACTATTTTTACTGTTGGGCTTATTGTCTGTAACACTTGATTCTTCTGCGGTTGCGGCGACTGCACGTGCCAGTCGTGCGGGGGGTGGTGGCACAACCGAGAATGCAACTGCGACTAAAACAACTGCGGCACGTGCGGCGGTAAATTCGCGTACTGCACCGCGTGCGGCGGCAACTGCTACGACAACGGGTGGGCGTACAACTGCGGCACGCAGTGCAAAACCGGCTGCAACAACCGCACAGCCAAAGACAGTGGCAGCACGTGCAGCAACACAAAAGGTTATTGGTTCTGGAACCAAGGTGGCGGGTGCTGCGAAAAATATTGTGGTCAACGAAGAATGTCAGGCAAAGTACGATGGCTGTATGGATGCGTTCTGTATGCTGGATAATGAAACCGGTGGCAGATGTTTGTGCAGCGACAGAAATGAAGAACTAGATTATATCTTGAATGAAATTGAAAAACTGGACGAACAGTCTTATCAGATGGCAACACTTGGTGTTGAAAAGTTGGAAATGGGTGCTGATGCAGATGAGGCAATTGCAGCGGCAAATGCGGTGGCAGATTCGTTAAAAAATCCAGAGGCGAAGAAATCAGCACGTGAATCATTGGATTTGTCTGCGTGGAATGTTATCGATGTGGATGAAATCGAAGAAGATATTTTTAATGCTACTTCGTCCAATAAAATGATGTCGCCAATTGACGGCAAGACTGGTGATGCGTTGCATTTGGCTGCGGCTGATTTGTGCAAGGCACAGATTCCAGAATGTGCCAAAGATATCAATATGTTGCAAATGATGTATGGTCAGCGTATTAAATCTGACTGTGCGGCATATGAAAATAGCTTGAAACAGAAAAAAACACAAAGCGCACAAAAATTACAAACTGCGGAACGTGCCCTGCGTGAGGCTGCATTGGAACAATATCAGAATGCGAACAAGTATGACTTAGGTCAGTGTACAATTAAATTCAAAGAATGTATGCAGACAACAGCAGGATGTGGAAATGATTTTGCGTCCTGTGCATCGGTTGTTGCATCTGATATGACAAATGTTAGAAAAAGTTCTTCCAAGGCATCCAAGAATTATAAAATAGAAGGCTCGGTTGCACATATTGAAATTTCTGCATCTACATACGATACTTTGGTTGCAAAAAAGCCATTGTGTGAAACTGTAACAAAACAGTGTACCAAGGTTGCATCTCAGGTTTGGGATACCTTTTTGCGAGAGGTTGCACCCCAATTAAAATCAGCAGAACTGATTGCCGAAGATAATGCCAGACAAAATTGTATCGGTAATATTTCAGACTGTTTCCAAAAGGCCTGTAAAGACACAATGGATCCAAATGACCCAGATGGTTCATATGATATGTGCTTGTCACGTCCGGAAACAATGTTAAATGTTTGTAAGGTTCCGTTAAATGCGTGTGGTATTGATGCGACAAGTGCATCTGCGGCACAAAAATCACAGATTTGGGAATTTGTTGTTGCCCGTCTGAATGCGGTCAAGGTTGACGCATGTACGACAGAAATCAAAGAATGTCTGACCGCCGAAGATAGATGTGGTAAAGACTATTTAAATTGTATTGGTTTGGATACATATACGATTATAGATATGTGTCCACGTGATAAGTTGACCGCATGTTATTCCCGCGGCGGTTCGACAGACGATCAGGAAGAGTATATCAATTCTGTTGCCCAGGGGATTATTTTGAATATTGATAATGAATTGTTGGCACAATGTCAAAAGGCCGCAGATGAAGCCATGATAAAGGTCTGTGGTGATACGCAAAATTGTGACGGTATGACGATTGCAGATGGTGTTGGTGCACAATCATTGGAATACAAAGTGTGTGAATACTTGCCATTAACCAGTGTTTATACCAAAGACGCTGGTGGTGCAGAAAAGCAATTTACAATAGATGGAAAATCAGATGGTTATGCATTTACCAATTGTAAACCAGATGTTTCGTTGATTTTGGATGAAGAATTATTGGGAACAGTAAATTATACAAATGACACAAGGCTTACAAACGTTTTGTTGGATGCAGGTGATGTGGCGTATGCTATTAAGAGAATGGTTGAAGATGGAAAAGAATATTGGGGAAAAGATGAGAAGAGTACTCCTTTGATGTCGCGTTTCCAACAAGAGGCGATTCAGTATGAAATCAAAAACTATAGCGATGTTAAACAGTTTATGGGTGTTTTGGATGGTATAATTGATTGGAGTAAGATTTCTGTTGAAATGGGTGGTAATGCCTGTGATGGTGTAACTGTGGGAACCAGTGGAACACAAGGGACAGATTCCGAAGATCCTTTAGATAGCATAAACAATGTTTGTTTGAGTGGTATTAGTGATGCAGTTGCGTCTGTCAATGCAGGACAAAATGGTTTGGCAAAAATGACAGCAATAAATTCAGAAATTGGTTCGTTATCTAATGCGATTGCAACAACAATTGCTGCGATTGAATCAGATCCAACGGTTCAGTTTTGTATGTCTGGTCGCAAGGTTCAGGGTATGAAAGAAGTTACAGGAACAGACAACAAAGGGAATACTACAAAAACATCGAAACGTACAGATGCACGTTTCCCGAATTTAACTGATTCAATGAAGGTTATAATTGCACAATCTGCATTACGCAAGGCACAAGATAACTATAATAAAAAATATGATGAATTAGATGCGCAGATGCGGAAAGAAAATGTTAAACTGGCGGAACGTATTGCCAAAGTTCGTGAAGAACGCGATGCAGCAGACAGAGTTCAGTTGGCGGCGCGTGCATGTTTGTCATTAGGTGCAAGTTCTACATTGCCGGCAGATATACATATCGGAGAAAATGCAACTGGTAAAAACGAGGGGTATACAGCCAGCAGCACAACAGATGATCCAACATATCGTGAAACAGTTACGACGACATTCAGCCCAACAACATTGATTTGTACGAAATGTGTTCGCAGTCAATCTTGTGAAACAGTAAAAGGAAATTCAAGAAAGAAACGTCGTTGTAAAGTATGGAAAGATCCTGTGGAAAATTGTACAGAAACACAATACTAATAATGAATGTTGGTACGAAATATAATTTTATTTGTATTTGCATTGTGCACCGTTTTTAATAACGGTGCATTTTGTGCAACGGCACGTGGTCGTGCGGTACAACAAAATAATCAAACGCAATCGGTAACATCTGCACGTGCGGCGGTAAACACACGTACTGCACCACGTGCGGCGGCACCTGCGACGACGGGTGGGCGTACAACTGCGGCACGCAGTGCAAAACCGGCTGCAACAACACCGCAGCCAAAAACTGTGGCGGCACGTGCGGCAACACAATCTGTGATAAATACTGGTACCAAATTGGCAGAAAGCGCATCTGCAAACGTTGCGTCAGATTGTCAATCGTTATATAACGCGTGTATGGATAATTTCTGTATGCTGGACAATTTTGATGGTGGTCGTTGTGTATGCAGTAATAGATATGGTTCGTTTAATAAATTATTGTCTGAAATAGACGATATAAAAATGCAGGCATATAAACTGGAAACAGTTGGTGTTGAACAGATTGAATCTGTGGTCACAAAAAATCCGGCATTGGAAATGGAAAATATGTCCAATGTGGCAAAAAAAGAAATAAATTATGCATTGGAAAATGGCGAAATTGGCGATGCGTTGCGTGAATCTGCACATGAAACATGTGTGCGGCAAATCCCACAGTGCAGTGCCAAAATGGCAATTTTGCCGGCAATGTATTCTGGGCGTATAAATTCTGATTGTGTGGGATATGAAAATTCGTTAAAGCAATTACGAACGGATGCAAAACAAAAACTGCAATTGGCCGAAGGTAACCTGCGTGAAATTGCGTTGGATTCTGCGAAAAATGCGAATAAGTATGATTTGGGTCAGTGTACAATTGAATTCAGAAAATGTATGCAAAAACCTGATGTTTGTAACGCGGACTTTACGGGTTGTGTTGATACAGTTGAAATGGCCAAGGCGCGCGTTAAAAATACACAAAGTGAAGAAATTGTTACAATCCCCGGGTCAACGGCAGGCTTGTTTATATCAAAATCAATGCATGAATCATTATTGGCAAAATCTGTAATGTGTTCGCCTGTATTGGAAAACTGTGTCAAGGTGCGCGACCAGGTGTTCAATTCTTTTTTGGCTGATTCTGCGGCGTCTTTACAGGTGGCAGAAAATTTGGCGGAATATAATGCACGTACGAATTGTATAAAATCTGTATCAGATTGTTTCCATAATGCGTGTCGCGATAATATCGATCCAAATGATCCAGATGGTTCATATGACGCGTGTTTAACACGTCCGGAAATGATGTTGACCATGTGCAAGCCACAACTGGATATATGTGGTGTTGATACAAAGGATGGTGAATCTGCACGTAAATCACAGATTTGGGAATTTGTACTGGCACGCTTGGCAGGGATGAAGGTTGACTCATGTACATCTGATTTGAAAAACTGTTTGGCAGATAAAGACAGATGTGGACCTGATTATACACAATGTGTGGGTTTAAGTACTGAACAAATAATAAAAATGTGTCCGTATGATAAATTGTTGGGATGTAAAAATGTTTATGGCGAAACCGTTACATCAAATGAAATTTATGAAAAACTGTATCAGACAGTTCAGGGTATTATTTTAAATATTGATAATGCAATGTTGGCAACGTGTCAGGCGGCGGTGGACGCGGCGGCATATCGCGCATGTGGGCCAGATTTGGATTGTGCCGGATTGGTTGATTTGGAAACGCTTGGCACAACATCGTTGGATTACAAGATTTGTGAAATTGAAATAGATGGTGAAAATATATCTACAAAGGACAAATGTTATCGTGATATTGCAATGATTCCAGACAGTGACCTGGGGCGTGTAGAGGGTAGTGAAACAGATAAAATTGGCAAGATAACGACGGTAGTTCCTGTTATTGAACCGATGATATATTGGGAAGAGTTAAAACTTGATTCAAATGGTTTGTTGGTGGGCGTTGATGAGTATGTTGCAAAAATTGAAGAAGAAAGCACAACAAAAATATCAGATTTACAACGAGAACGCTTGATGTCCGAATTACGATTATTGCAAAATAGTATATCTTCTATTAAAGATATTATTCAATTAGATCCAACTGTTGATGCGTGTATTAATGGTCGCAGTATAAACGGTATTCCTTCGGAAAAAGTTGGACGTTTTCCAAATATTACAAATAGTACAATAACGGTGTTGGCGAACACCTTGTTGAAACGTGCGAAAAGTAATTATTATGCCAAATATGATGAATACACAGAAAAATCTATGAAAGATAGTGTAAGCATAGTAGAGCGTATTTATAAAATGCGCGATGAAAATGCCAAGGATGCCCGTCGTGAAATTGCACGTCAATCATGTATAAATCTGGCGGAAAATTCTGCATTGCCGAGACAAATGAAAAATACTGCACGTGCATTGCGTAAATCAGCAGATGCAATGTGGATTTCGGCAGGTTCTGCGGGGTTAGCTGCTGCAGTGTGTGCAGCAACGATTCCTGCGACATGGGTGGCAGGAATGGCGTGTAGTATTATTTCTGCTTTTATTGCTGCGATTTTATCTGCTGTTGCTGGTGGGCTTGAGGCGGCTGTGCAAGACTATGATACTACAATGGAAACGTCAGATAGATATGAATATGCTGGGGCGTATAAATTGTATGAATTTAACCATAAAGAGGATATTACGACAATATTTGATCCGATAAATATTACATGTGAAAAATGTGTTGTTACGACAGAATGTGCAGAAGTTCAGATAGATCATGGACGTATTATAGAAAATTGTCTGCAATGGGCCGAACCTATAAAAACCTGCAACACAATTCAGTTTTAGTGTTTTTTATTGAAAGCCCTTGTCATCCTGCCATTCCTTTGTCACTCCTGCGTAGGCAGGAGTGGGTCCATACAGTGTTCGCAACGCGAACCAAAAAACAAATATTACACAAGTTTGAATACCGTAAATTTCAAAGACCTTATTCCTGCCTACGCAGGAATGACAAAAAGAAAAAAACTCTGTCATCCTGTGGCCGAAGTTTCGGCGTAGCCGGGAGGTGGGTAGCAACGCAGTGAGCATGACAAAATAATAATTCCACCATCAACCACTAACCACTTACACTAACCACTAACCACTTACACTAACCACTAAAAAAATATTTATTTTTTCTTGATTTTTTGGGTGGGGTGGGGTATTATACGGGCACGCACATCGTGCGAAGAACACAACCATTCTGCAAAATTTGTGTCCAGATAATATTCTGGTCTGACCGCAGGTGGTGAGGATAACAACACAAAAAAGGATAAAATCATGGCATTGCCAACATTTACAATGAAACAGTTGATGGAAGCTGGTGTACACTTTGGTCACCATACTCGTCGCTGGAATCCATTGATGACACCATATGTTTATGGCGTTAAAGATAAAATTCATATCATCAACTTGAACAAAACTGCACCACTGTTGCACCGTTCTTTGGTCGCATTAGAAGCGATTGCTGCTGCAGGTGGCAAGGTTCTGTTTGTTGCAACAAAACATCAGGCAAAAGATATCGTAAAAGATGCTGCTGAACGTTGCGGTCAATACTATGTAAATAACCGCTGGTTGGGTGGTATGCTGACAAACTGGACAACAGTTTCACAATCTATCCGTCGCTTGAAAAAAATGGAAGCTGATATTGAAAACGCTGAAAAATTAGGCCTGACAAAAAAAGAAGTCGGCGTTATGACCAAAGAAGTTGAAAAACTGCGCGGTATTTTCGGCGGTATTATGGAAATGCATGGTGTTCCACAGGCTATCGTTATTATTGACGTGCCACGTGAAATGAACGCTGTTCGCGAAGCAAAGAACTTGGATATCCCAACAATTGCTATCTGCGATACAAATGCAAATCCAGTAATGGTTGATTACCCAGTTCCAGGTAATGACGATGCTGCACGCGCAACTCAGTTGTACTGCGACTTGTTCGTAGATGCAATCTTGTCCGGTATTGAAAAACGCTTGGGCGGCGCTGCTGGTAAAAAAGTTGAATCTGAAAGAATGGCAGATGCAGCTGATGAACTGGAAGATGAAATCAAAGAAAAAGAAGCCAAAATTAAATCAAAAACAACTGCTGCACGTGCAGAACGTCGCGGTAAATTGGCTGAAAAAGCAGATAAATAATCTGGTTTTATCTATATAAATCGTGCAGGGGGGTAGAACCCCTGCACAAAAGAATTCTTTTGAACAAAGATGGGAGAAAATACAATGGCAGAAATTACAGCAAAATTGATTCAAGAACTGCGCGAAAAAACATCTGCAGGTATGATGGATTGTAAAAAGGCCTTGATTGAAAATGATGGCGATATTCAGGCAGCTGCTGACTGGTTGCGTCAAAAAGGTATCGTAAAGGCTGCATCCAAAGCTGGCCGTGTTGCTGCATCTGGCTTGGTTACTGTTGTTAAAAATGGTAATATGGGCTGTGTTGTTGAATTGAATGCAGAAACAGACTTTGTTGCTAAAAACGAAAAATTCCAGAAATTGGTTGCTGATGTTGCGGCCAAGGCTGCTGAATTGCAAGGTGACTTTGATGCAACAATGGCTGCTGTAAAAGACGATATCGCTGCAACTATTTCAACAATTGGTGAAAATATGAACTTGCGTCGTATCGCAAAAGTAAGCGGTGATAAAATCTTTACTTATATCCACAATGCATTGGTTCCAGGTATGGGTCAAATCGGTGTTGCGGTTGCAATCAACGGAACAGACGCAAAAATCGATGAAATCGGTTCCAAAATTGCAATGCATATTGCTGCAAACAAACCTGAATTTATGACAATTGCAGACGTTGATCCAGTTGCTGTTGAACGCGAAAAGAAAGTGTTTATCGAATCTGGTGCAACAGCTGGCAAACCAGAAAACATTGTTGAAAAAATGGTCGAAGGCCGTATTAAAAAATACTATGGCGAAAGCGTTCTGGAAGAACAGCCATTCGTTATGGATCCATCAAAATCAGTCAAAGATGTTGTCGCAGAAGCTGGCGGTAAATTGGCTGGGTTTGCATTCTTTGTCTTGGGCGAGGGTATCCAAAAACGCGAAGATAACTTGGCAGATGAAGTTGCAAAAATGTTGGGTTAATAAACAATGTTTTTGTTTAAAATAAACAAAGACCGTCGTGGTGACGGTCTTTTTTTTGTTGTGTTTTATTTGTAGCTGTAATATAATGGTTGTGAATCAACAGGGATGTTGGCTCGGGGACGTAAGAAATCCTTTATGAAAGCTGTGCTGGTACGCACTGATATCCGACTGTAGCAAGATGGAATTGACAGCGCGGATGCGCTTTTTATTTTGTCTTGTTTCTGCCCGATTTTGTCGGGGGGCCTGTGGCTATACAACAGCACGTATGTGTAAAGGCCACGGGGGTCATTCTTTCATATGATTTTCTTAACCCCCTGACCGTCAAATTCCTTTGACGGTTTTTTGTTTAATTAAACGAAAAAGGGAAAAGAAAATGAAAAAAAATATTATTTTGACTTCATTAGTCGCCATAGGTATATCATGTTCTGCACACGCAGCATCTGATATCTCTTTTGGTGGTAAATATACACAAACAGACGGAACGCAAGCAAACATTGCGGATGCATTAGCCGGTGTTCCATATGAATATACAAAATCAGATGGTACAACTGCAACAGTTGCAGACCATAACACAGACCCATCTATGACAGATTTTACATATACTGACCGCGAAGGCAATACTGCTAATTTATCAACAGGCGTGCCAGCACAATCTGATTTCTGGGCAGATACAACAGCAGACGGTGTAAATGTAAAAACAACACAGTCAATTGTTTCTGGTGCAACAGCAAGTCGTGATAACTATACATATTTGAACGGTGCAGGTGAAGAAGTTGTATTGGGTGCAGAAGCACAACATATGGTTGAAACTTACACTTTGTCAGATTATGCGGGTGGTGCAGAAGTGACAATTACAAATGGTACAGCCGACACAACATTTGACGGTTCATTGTATTCATTTGAATTAGATAATGGCAATAAATTTACATTATCAGCAGATGGTACACAATTGTTAGATGAAAATGGCAATACAGTAACACCAGGTGCAGGCGAAATAATAGAAACAAAATTCAACGAAGCACAGGCTGCATATACCGCAGACAAAGCCGCCGTTGATGCCGCTGTTACAGACACTGGGGCCAAATGGACAACAGAGCAAGCAAATTTTGCCGCAGCAGAAATTGTATTTAATGACGACAGTGCAAAAATTACAGAATTGGACGGATTCTTTGCAACAGTTGGCGATGCAACCGACGCATATGCCGATGCACAAGCCAAACAACAAGTAGCAAAAGACGCATATGCTGCAAACGATACATTGTTGCGGGCTGCAAAAGATGTTTATGATGCACCTATTTTGGAAACAATAACCAATGGTGCGAATGACGCAATTGATAGTGCGTTGGCGACTGGTGGTGCAATCCGTTCTGAATTGGATGTAAACGCAACAGCAATTGCCGATAACAAAACCGCAATTGAAACAAACGCAACAAACATTACAACAAATGCGACAAATATTACAACAAACGCAACAAACATTGCAGCAAACAAGACAGCGATTGAAACAAACGCAACAAACATTGCAACAAACGCAACAAATATTGCTGCGAACAAGACTGCGATTGAAACAAACGCAACAAACATTGCAACAAATGCGACAAACATTGCTGCAAATAAGACTGCGATTGAATCCGAAGTTGCCCGTGCAACAGCAGCAGAAGCAAAATTAGATGGCAAGATTGCATTGAATACAGCGGCAATCGAAAGCGAGGTTGCAAATCGTATCGCAGGCGATGAAATGACTTTGTCGGCAGCAAAAGCATATGCAGATGCTAAAAACACTATGTCTTTGAAGTCTGCGTATGATTATACCGATAAAAAAGTAGATGCGCTGGAAGAAGATTTGTCAGCAGGTATTGCAAGTGCAGCAGCAATGTCTTCGGTTGCGGTATCTAATGTTGCCAAAGGTGAAGTTTCTGTTGGTGGTGGTTATGGATATTATAACAGCCAATCCGCAGTTGCATTGGGTGCAGCAATGGGTCTGACAGATAACTGGTCTGTAAATGCAGCAGCCGGTTTGTCTGATTCAAATGTTACATTCCGTGCAGGAACAAATTATAAATTTAAATTGTTCTAAAAAAACTTAAATGTAACAAAGACCGTCGTGGTGACGGTCTTTTTTTGTTGATAATATGTGGGTTTTGGGTAGTATTTGTCTGCAATGATAGATATAAAAATGGCACGTTCTGTATATAGTACAAAGACCGGACAGTTTAATGAAACGGCGGTTGGTGCGTTTGCAAAATATTCGCCTGCGTATGCAGTGTCAAATGAAAATTTACCACTGGCAATGGCAGAGATGCGACCACAGGGAAAATCTGTTTTGACTGTCGCAGGCAGTGGTGATCAGCCTGTGTATTTTAAATTATATGACGCATTACATGTCGACACGTTTGATATTTCATATTGTGCCAAGGCGATTATGGATGTAAAAACAGCTGCAATTCAAAAAGTGTCGTATCAGCAATATTTATCTTTGTTGCATTTGCTATTAAATAGTTCACATGGAATTCAAGATTTTGCGGTTTATCGTGAATGCAAAGATTTGTGTCCGGAAAAAACACAGCAATTTATTTCTGGTATGGCAGGATGCAAGATTTGTCGCAATGGGTATACTGAAAATATTCCAATGGAAGATGAGTATAAAAAATTGCAACAAAGTTTAAAGCAGCCTTTTAATTTTATTTGGTCTGATTTGCAGTATTTGTCGCGGTACTTAAATAGAACATATGATCAGATATATTTATCGAATATATTACAATATAATTGCGATGTTCGTTTTATGCAAAGCATTGTCATGGGATTGTTAAAATTTGTAAATACTGGTGGCAAAATTATGTTGTGTGCGACTAATTATTTTACATACAGTGAATTACAGGAATTTCGTAAGTTGCAAATAGCAATGGAACGTTACGCAAAAATTCGTGGTGTAAAGCACAAAGAATTTATGATGTGCATGGTACATAAATTATAAATTATTTATATCTGTTATAACTGTGATGCCGTCTGATTCCCATTGTGGTATCAAATTATCTATTTCCATAATGTTTGATTCTGCCAGATAGAGTACTGGTTGAACATTGTGTTTTTTTGCGGCTGATTCCAGGGCAAGTATTGGTGATGGCTTTGATTTGCCTGTTGCGAACCAGGCTTCGTCATCGACGACCCAAAAGTCAGTGTCATCGTGAACTGCGATTGCGTGTTTTTCTGTTATGACGACGTTGTCGATTGTTTGGTATTGAATAGATTTGCTGTCTAAATATTCTGTCAGTTTTGTATTTGTTTCTTCTGATGCACTGGTATCTGTATTGTTGTTGTCGCCAAAGTCAATAGATGTAAAGACGGGTGCATCGTTGTTGTCGTCTGTTGTGTCATCTGTGTCGAAATCATCGATTTCAATGTCAAAGTCAGTTGGAATTGGCAATTCTTCAATATCAGATTCTGTATTAGTGATATTGTTTTTCGGTGGTGTGATATTAAAATTCTTTGGATATTTTTTTGCACGTATAAACAAAGGCACCATTTCCAAAGGAATATCTTCGTTTAGTTCAGATTTATAATCGGGTTCTGTGTCGGTTTTTTGTTCTGGTTCTGGTTCGGCAGGTTTTTGTGCCGGTTTTGGTTTTATGATTTTAGGCAGTGGAATTTCAATCAACGGCTTGTTTTTTCGCCATATCAACAGACCAGTTGCGACGTACAAAGGGCCTGCAGACAGGATTAAAAGTCCGAATACAAAGCCTGCAAATCCATACAGTCGTGCATGTATCAGGTGATTCCATTGGGCGGAATTAAAGATGCTAAAACCAAAAAGATAATATAAAATTGCCCATAAAACAAATACATAACATATTGTCCATGTTATGAAATATCGTTTGCTGGCCAAGAATTTTAAAATCTTTGTCATGGTTTTATTATAGACAGTATTTGTGTTTTGTCAATACAATATTAAAGATAAAAAATAAAAAAAATTGCTTTTTTTATAGTGCGTTTTATGTCATAATATAAGAGATAATAAGGAGAGGCTTTTCATGTCCGGAATATTTAAATTGTTTGGTATGTCGGTTTTAACAATGGGTGCATGTTTGCTTGCGTGTAATGCAGATGCTGCAACAGGTCGTGCTGATTACACGAATGTCCGTACAACAACAGTTGGTGGTGTGACGGGTACGACAACTGCACGTATGCCTGGTATGCCAACGTTGCCAATGATTGCGGTTGGTAATATTTCAACAAATATTCCGTCTGATAATACAGGTAATGGTTCCGGTAACAATGGCGGTGGTTCTGGTAATAACGGTGGTGGCAATAATGATTGCCCAGACGGTGGTGTCAAAGATTCTGCGTATACGGTTGATAATTGTATGCGTGATGTTTTGGCGTGTGTCAACGGTGGTGCGTTGCCAAATGGATTGAATGATATGTTTAATGAGGATTTGCGTGCATCTATCATCAACGGCATGGGGTTGTGTTATACTCAGGTTGATAAGTGTTTAACAGATGTCAGACGTAATTGTAAACGTGTTTATGGAACACGTGCTGATGTTTGGATTGACTTTAATTCACGCAAGGTTCAACCAGAATATTATAGTTTTGTGTTATATAATACAGGTTTGACACCAACCCAGGCAGAAAATACATGTAAATTGTTAGATACAAATGCATATGGTAAATCATTTGCTGCGGTTAATTCCAATGGTGATGTTACTGGCGAATATGGTCAGTCGATTACGGCATATAATGGTCACAACGGTAACAAGACAAATCCATTGGGTGCGAATCTTAATACAAATGGTCAATATGATGACAAGCGTGGCCATTATGCACGTTGGGATGCGGCAAAGGCACAATGTTTGGTTCGTGTTGCAGCGTATAACAAAGATAAATTAATTACCAACGAATGGTTGTTTGGTGCAATTGGTGATGAACAGCCAGCCGAGGTATGGAAGGTTGCAGGCGAAACATTCACGTGTAACAAAGACTTGTTCGGATTTTCACTGATGAAAGATACTGCGACAGTTGCACTGGTTGGTGTTGGTGGTGGTGCAGTGACGGGTGCCGCCGTTGGTGCCAGTGTTGGTGCGGGTATCGCAGACAAAAAAATGAGTTCTTGTAAGGATAAAAAATATCGTGACGCTTTGTTGGTAAAAATCAAGAATTCGAAGGGCAAGATGGATATTTTAGAAAATTTCTTGAACTATGGTAAAACTTCTTCAAATGGTCAAGCGGCTACTACATTTAATCAAACAACAACAGAATTAACTGAAGATATTTGTAATCAGCTGATTCAATTGCCAGATATCTATGCAGAATATGATGCAGAGGTAACAAAATGTGAAAAGGCAGAGGGTGTAATTGCATCGCCTAACTTTGAAATACGGTGTCAAATAACCAGTACCTATACAGTAAACAAGTGTGTAGAAGACAAGTTAAAGGACAAAAAGGATGATTTGAAGAAGGTTGCAGATAAAATTGGTGTTGTTGTTGAGGAGGATGATATTGTGGCAACGCTTGCGAATCATGTGGTTCTCTGTATGGACAAAGATGCTGCCAAAAGTACAGACGAACTTACTGTTTATACACTAAAAAAAGATTGCGATGTTGGATTGACGATTCTGACAATCGCGGGGCATGGTTCGATTAATCTGGGTAATTGCGTATTCAAAGGACTTGATTTATCTAAGTTGAGCTTAGACAGAAATATTGCTTGTGATCAAGACAATCTTTGTCGTCCTTATACTAAAATCAGAGAAGAATTAGATAGCTTGAAATCTGTATTGGATGTTATTGAATTAAGACCTGCAGAAGCCAGAGCCACAACAATTGGCAAGGCAACAGGTATTGGTACTGCAATTGGTGTGGGGGCTGGTGGATTAGCAACTGCAATTACAGCGCTGGTTGAAAGCGATAATATCAATTGTCGTGTTGGTGATGATTTAGGTCGTGTTGGGTTTAATAAATCTTATTCAATTGACAGCTTGAAAGATATGTATGTAAAGTGGAAATTGAATTTGCCTGATGCCCAGGTTATGGGTGCCAGTTCCGCTGTCAACGATTATACGACGTGGACAGATGCATGCAAAGAATATTCTACGAATGAAACACTTTGCAAGGATGCACAGTTCTATTACAAGAATGCAAGTGGTGTGCTGGAATGGGTTTATTCTGCATGTACATGGGACACACAAACGAATGGTTCAACATCATGCAAGCCAAATGAAACGTTGATAAAAACCTATGGTGTTCCAACTGTACCTAGTTTTCCAAATATACCTAGTTTTCCAAATGCAATCAAATAAAAAAATCCCCCGTTTGGGGGATTTTTTATTCGGGCATCTCATTTTTATTTTGTAAAGTTTATAGAAAATGCTATCGTTATCAGTATGAAAAAAGATATTCCCAATTTTGATTTGGAAATCGCGTCTGGTGCAGATTTTGTCGCCGGCGTAGACGAGGCTGGACGTGGCCCATTATGTGGACCTGTTGTGGCGGCGGCTGTTGTTTTCCCGAATCGTGAAATTGAAATTCCTGTTGTTATTCGTGATTCAAAACAAATGACTGCGCGTCAGCGTGCAGCTGCATTTGATTGGATTATAAATAATACCGTTTGGGCGGTCGCAGAATGCAGTCCGGCGGAAATTGATGAACTGAATATTTTATGGGCGTCTATGCTGGCGATGCGGCGTGCAATTGCAAAACTAAATGTGCAACCGCAACATTGTTTAATCGACGGTAATCGTGTGCCAGATGAAATAAATGGTACGCCTGTGGTGCATGGTGATGCACGTTCGTTGTCTATTGCGGCTGCGTCCATTATTGCCAAGGAAATACGCGATAAAATAATGAATGATTTGGCAAAACAATTTCCGCAATATGGTTGGGATAAAAATGCAGGGTATCCGACAAAATCTCATTTGCAGGCAATCGATTTGTATGGTATAAATCAACATTATCGTAAAAGTTATGGACCAGTAAAAGAAAGGATGAAAAATGAAAATTCGTACGATTGAAAATCTGGATGTGTCTGGAAAGTTTGTTTTGTTGCGTGATGACTTTAATGTGCAAATCGTTGATGGTGAAATTACAGATGCGTTTCGTATCGAACAAAGTATGCCAACTATAAACGCGTTGCGTAATGCAGGTGCCAAGGTCGCAATTGTTGCACATCGTGGCCGACCAAAAGGACAACGCAATATGGAATATACGTTGCAGCCAATCGCAGATTATATGAATATTCCATTGGTTCATGATTGTTTGGACAAAGATTTTATGGCAAATATGCAAAACGGTGATGTTGTATTGCTGGAAAATGTTCGTTTCTATGAAGGCGAAGAAAAAAATGACCCTGCGTTTTCTGCAGAATTGGCACGTGGATTTGACTTGTTTATAAATGACGCCTTTGCTGTTTCGCATCGGGCACATGCCAGTACAGTTGGTGTGGCAGAAATTCTGCCGTCGTATGCCGGGAAATTGTTGGCTGATGAAATTATGCATTTGACTGCTGTGATGGAAAATCCAAAACGGCCATTGTTGTCCATTGTCGCAGGCAGCAAGGTTTCTACAAAAATCGGTGTCTTAAAAGCATTGGCAAAATTGTCAGATATGATGATTATTGGCGGCGCGTTGGGGACTACGTTTAACTATGCAATGGGTGCAAGTGTCGGTAATTCGCTGTTTGAGGCAGACCAAAAAGATACAGCATTGGAAATCTTGGAATATGCGGCACAAAATAACTGTGATGTTTTGTTGCCATTGGACAAGGGGGTCGCCAAAGAATTTGCACGTGACGCACAAAGATTTAACAAAGACTTTGCAGAAATCGAACCAGACGATGTGATTATTGACGCAGGTATTGCAACAACACAGCGTGATACAGATGCAATTCGTTCTGCACGTACTGTTATTTGGAACGGTACAGTTGGTATGGCAGAATGGATGCCAACGTGGTCTTATGGTTCTTTTGCATTGGCAAACACAATCGCAGAACAAACACGTGCTGGAAAATTGGACAGTATTATCGGCGGTGGCGATACAGTTGCAGCACTGGAAGCCTGCGGTGTCAAAGATGATATTACATATGTTTCCACAGGTGGTGGTGCGTTCTTGGAATTTATCGAAGGACGAATATTGCCAGGAATAGCAATACTGGAAGATAAATAAATATTATAAAACAGGAGTGAAAAATGAAAATAAAACCATTCGCAGGGGTCAGACCACCAAAAGATTTGGCCGATCAGGTCGCATCAAAACCTTATGATGTCTTGAATTCGGTAGAGGCCAAGATAGAGGCCGGTGAAAAATCTTTGCTGCATATTATTAAACCTGAAATTGACTTTGACCCAATCGCAGATGAACATTCGCAACCCGTTTATGACAAAGCAGTTGAAAATTTTAAACTGTGGCAGGAACGTGGGTGGCTGGTCCAAGATAATACAGAAATGTATTATGTTTATGCACAAACAATGGATGGTCGTACACAGTATGGTTTGGTCGCTGCCGCAAATGTCGATGACTATATGACTGGTAAAATCAAAAAACATGAACTGACACGCAAAGACAAAGAAGATGATCGTATGGTTCATGTGCGTATCCAAGATGCAAATATAGAACCTGTGTTTTTTGCATATCCTGATGTCGCAGAAATGAATGAAATTGTTGAAAATATCGTGAAAAATCAAAAGCCAGAATATGACTTTGTCGCACCAGATGGATTTGGGCATACTTTCTGGGTAATTCGTGATGCAAATGTAAACAAGCGTATCACAGAAATATTTGCAGAAATTCCTGCACTGTATGTTGCAGATGGACACCATCGTACTGCGGCAGCAGCACGTGTCGGTGCAGAAAAACGTGAACAAAACCCAAATCATACAGGCGAAGAAGAATATAATTATTTCTTGGCGGTGATTTTCCCAGAAAGCCAATTAAAGATTATTGACTATAACCGTGTGGTCAAAGATTTAAATGGTTTAACATCAAATCAGTTCTTGGAAAAATTGTCTGAATCTTTTGAAGTTGTGGAAATGGGTGCGGAAATTTATAAGCCAAACGCATTACATAACTTTGGTATGTATCTGGATGGCAAATGGTATTCTTTGACCGCCAAGGCAGGCACATATAACGACAATGACCCAATTGGGGTTTTGGATGTAACTGTGCTGTCAAATCTGGTGTTTGATAAGATATTGAATCTGGGTGATTTGCGAACCAGTAAACGAATTGACTTTGTTGGTGGAATTCGTGGTCTGGGCGAATTACAAAAACGCGTTGATAGCGGTGAAATGGTTGCGGCGTTTGCACTGTATCCTGTTACAATGCGTCAAATCATTGATATCGCAGATACAGGAAATATCATGCCACCAAAGACAACGTGGTTTGAACCAAAGTTACGCAGCGGTTTGGTAATTCATAAACTGTCATAAAAAAACCCCGTTCGGGGGTTTTATTTTGTTTGTTTTTGTGATATAATTCACATGTATAACAAAAGGATTTTATATGAGCAAAAAATTTAATAATACTCTTGATGATGCATTACGTGAATATTGGGTTAATTATACAGGTTTTGGACGTGCGACACGTTCTGAATACTGGTGGGCAGTGTTGTTTTATGGTTTTATAGCAGGTAATGTCTTGGGAATTATGTCGCCAACTTTGCAAATGTTGTGGTCTTTGATAATACTGGTGCCCAGTTTTTGTTTGGCTGTCCGTCGTTTGCATGATACTGGACGTTCCGCATGGAATTATCTGTGGGCGCTTTTGCCTTTTGTTGGTTGGTTAGTACTAATTGTATTCTTCTGTCAAAAAGGCAGTACAACGAAAAATAAATATGGTCCTGCAAGATTAAAGAAATAAAAAAAATCCCCGTTTGGGGATTTTTTTATTTTGTTCTATATTTTTTGCATCTTCTGCATATATTTAATCCATGCAGCATTGCAGCATGTTCGCTGACATGTGTGCCTGGTGTGTGCATATCGCCAATTTTAACCCAGTTTTGTTGTTTTGGGTCGCATGTAATTTTGCAGTTCTCGGCACAGCCGTTACAACGAATATCTGGTTTTAATTCAAATGTTTTCTTGCCAGTGGTCTGTGTGTCATAGTGTACGCATAATTTACACAGGTCTAATCCAAAGTCTTGTGTGTTGTCATGTGCAGAACAATGCACTTTTGTGTCACCAATAATTACGCAACCAAATGATAATGTGTAGATGTTGCAATTTTTATCGCAACCATTGCAGTGTGGGCCATGTTCATACATGCTATATTCCTTTTGTTTTCAGGGAATATAGCATGCTGTATTTGATTAGTCAACTTTTACAGAAAATATCGTTTGCTGTTTTTCTATGTCCAGTGGATGATATTGGAATGGAACTGTCGCAAAGTCTATTTTGCTCATGTCGATACTGCGGATTGTTCGGTTATACATTGTGTGGTAATATATCCGCATATTTTTCAGGTCTGTGGCAACTGTCCATTGTGTTGCAGCCGGCATATCTGTTGGTGATTTGCCAACTGCGAATTGCACGCCAGACGGGACATCAACGTTGTTCAAGATATGAAAGGCTTGCTCGACAGATTTTTCGCCAGATTCTTGTTCCAGTGCAAATGTCTTTAAAAATGCGGCACGAACAAAACGTGATGGTGGTGTAAAGTCGCCCGGTAATCCACGCAGGCCAGAGCCTGAACCAAACGCACGCAATGTTATTGGACCGAATTTTGTTGGACCAGCCGTTCCAGGATGCAGATTTACATAATTATTCAGGTTTGTCATATGCCATTGGAATCCTGGTGAGTTTGTTAAAACCCCAACTTCGTTTTCATAAAAGTTTGGTTTGCCATCAACAATTTCCAATACGACTTGGCGACCATTTGGTTCTGTTATTCGCCAATGCACAGTTGATGCTGTGGGGTCAATGTTTATAATACGAACATCGTTGATTGCGGCCTTGACTTGGTCGATGGTGGCAAAGCGTGATAGTATCCATGAAACAACTTGGAAATCTGCCAGTGATATGTCTTTGCTTTTTTCGTTGTATTCAACATACTTGCCATAGTTTGGAAAATAGAATAGGGCAGCAGACAGTCCTGCTTCGTTTGTGCCATCAACAACAAATTCTGGCTGTGAAACAGCGATGCCTGCGTATCCGTATAATGATATAAAGTTCAATCCGTCCATTGTTCCGTCTGGCAGTAATGATTGCTGATTATGGCCACGAGGAACAATTGTGTACAGATTGTTCATTTCTGCCCCAGACCAATCCATTGTGCGTGCAACAACAGTCGCGTTGTCTGATGATTTAAGTGTTATGCCTGTGCATGCGCTGGCAGATTGGCACAGGGCAATGCAGACCGATAAAGTCGTGATAAAAAATAGTTTATTCATGATGCGTTTCCCCCCTTTGATAAAATTATTTATATATCGGGGAATTTTGCACTAGGAACCTTTGCGTGAAGATAAATAAACTTTTTAATTGCAAAACGGAAATAACATGCGTATAATATGCGTCGCATTGGGGCATAGTTTAACGGTAGAACTCCGGACTCTGACTCCGTCAGTGTTGGTTCGAATCCAGCTGCCCCAACCAAAGATTCAAACGCCCCGTGTGGGCGTTTTATTGTTTGTATTAAGTTTTTGTGTGTTTTTTTGCTTGTTTGGGATGGG
>JBKSMR010000023.1:0-3564 GCA_046881895.1 Alphaproteobacteria bacterium | reverse complement strand
CGTATGGGGTGTTTTTTTATTCCACCAATTCGCCGGCCTTGATGTATTCAGGGTCGGTTTTTTTCAGGTGTTTTTGTGCAATTTTGGCGTATTTTTTTGCTTCGTCTTCTTTCTTGTTCATGTGATAGTATTCTGCCATTGCCCATGCACTGCGTCCATTATCGTTATCGCCATATGCACGTGCCAAAACCCAGTATGTAAATGCAGTTGGTTCTGATAACAGCGATGCCTTGCACAGTTCAATTGCACGTGTGTCATCGTTTGGTTTTTTTCGTTCTGTTAAGACCAGTGCCAATGCAGTTTGAATCTGTGGTGCGTTTTTTGTTAATTTTAGTGCCTGTTCATATGCACGAACACTGTCGTCATAGTGTCCAAACTGATATTCAATATCGCCCATCAGTTCATACATATATGGATTGTCTGGCATTCTGGAAATCAGCGTTTGTACACCCATCTTGGCACCGTCCAGATTTCCGTTACGCATATTTGCGATTGCACGCGCATACAGGGCAGGGCTAGATTTGTCTGTATATGGATATTTCGCCAGTACTGATTTAGAATTGTCCAGATATCCAATCAGCTTTGCCCGTACCATTTCATATTCGTCTGGTTGTGCTGTGTGAGTGTTTTTAATATCAGACTGTTTAATTTGCGATTTTACATTATTTAGTCTTTCGTTTGTCAGTGGGTGATTTATGCGATTTGGATTTATCTTGGATTCCAGTTCGCCTGTTAAATCGCGCATTTGTTCAAATACAGTTACAAATCCATTTGGATTTTGACCAGCGTCAATCATCAGGTTAACGCCCATATTATCAGCAATTCTTTCTTCATCACGTGTAAATGCCAACATAGACTGCTGTGCAATACCAGATGACCCGGCCAAGACACCTGCACCCAACGAAGGATTGCCGCCTGCAACCATCAGGCCAACACCCAACGCCTGAATCAGCATGGTGCGTTTCATTTCTGCACTTAATCTGTCGGCCATTTGTGCGGTATGTCCGCCCAACATATGGCCCATTTCGTGTGCAACAACAGCTTGTAATGCGTTTGGTGTTTTGATTTGCTTTAATAAGCCTGTGTAAATATAGACATCTTCGCCACCCGATACAAATGCGTTAAAGTCATCGTCATCAACAATATGAATTTTCAATCGACCATCTGGGATTTTTGCGGCATTTGCCAACGGCTGAATTAAATCAGCCAATAATTTTTCTGTTTCTGTATCGTTTATCATAGATACCGCGTGTGCTGGTATCATAAAAAATACAGCCAATAAAAATGCAATTACTTTACGCACCCAGAACCACCCCACGGTTAAATATAAACATTAAATCATGTGTCCAAGTATCGACATCATTATCACGTGCGGCACGTGATGCCAACTTGAATAAATCCCTGTGTTCGCGATAGTTTACAAAATGATAGTGCAACCATCCGCTTTGTCGCGTGCCCATCAGTTCGCCAACCCCACGCATCATCAAGTCTTGTTCTGCGATAACAAATCCGTCATCTGTTTCGCACAGTATATCTAAACGTTTTAATCCATCGTCACTAAGGTTATATCCAAATAACAACAGGCAGTACGATTGTGTATTGCCGCGTCCGACGCGTCCGCGTAACTGATGCAAGGCGGCCAAGCCGAACCTTTCTGCGTTTTCAATAACGATAATGGAAGCCTGTGGAACGTCGATTCCAACTTCTATCACAGTGGTTGCGACCAGCAGTTTCATATCAGAATTTTTATCTGCGAACTGTTCCATAATTTGGTCGCGTTGCTTTTTATCCATTTGCCCATGCACCAGACCAGCAGTTGGAAAAAATTGTTTCAGCATATCGTATCTGACCTGTGCAGCGGTCGCGGTATTTTCGTTTTCTGATTCTTCAACCAACGGGCATACCCAGAAAACCTGTGCACCGTCATCTATTTGCATTTTCAGGCGTTCAACCAGTTCGTTTACGCGTGCGACAGAAATCTTGGATGTTTTAATAGGCTTACGCCCAGCTGGCTTTTCATTTATAATTGAAACATCCATATCGCCATATATTGTCATAGACAGCGTTCGTGGAATTGGGGTTGCAGATAATGCCAACAAATCAGGATTATTGCCTTTTTGTCGCAGTGATTCACGTTGTGCGACACCAAATCTGTGCTGTTCATCGACGATAACCAGTCCCAAGTCTTTGTATTCAACATCTGCGGAAAACAACGCGTGCGTACCAACCACGACCTTGGTTCTGCCAGACTTTAAAGAAATCAGTTTTTCGCGTCGGCCGACCCCTTTGTCGCGTCCAGTCAGACATTCGCAGACAATTCCGATTTTATCGCACATTGGTTTTAATTTTGCAAAGTGCTGTTGTGCCAATGTATCTGTTGGTGCCAAGAACGCTGTTTGTGCACCTGATTCTGCCATTTTAACTGCGGCGACTGTCGCGACGATGGTTTTTCCGCTGCCAACATCGCCTTGGACTAGACGCATCATCGGGATATCTTTGCCCATATCATCAAAAATTTCATCGCAAGTACGCTTTTGTGCACCGGTCAGTTCAAACGGAATATTTTCCCACAGTTTATCCATCAGATTATATTTCTGTGGGCGAATTTCGCGTCTGTTTCGTGCATCAGTTCTGTTTTTGCGGCTGATTGCGATTGCAGATTGGTGTGCCAGCAGTTCACAGTATGCCAGCTTTGCCACATATGTTGCGTTTGGTGCCAAATCATCATCAGATTGTGGAAAGTGTACATGCCTTAACGCATCAAAGAATTCGTGAACGCGTTCGTCTGATTCATTGCGTATTTTGTCGGGCAGGGTGCCGAAAATCTGGTCACGAACATTTGCAAAGATTTTTTGTGTTAAACCTTCGCCAGACGGGTAAATAGCCTGAACAGACGGGATTTTTGACGCGTTTTGCATTTCTTCAATAAAGTCTGGATGATTTATCGTCGGACGTGAGCCGCCCATTTCCAGTTTGCCAGAAATCATACGCCATTGTCCGACAGGCAACTTTTTAAGCCAATAATCTAAATAACTGGAATTAAAGAATTGAATTACAACGGTGTTACCGACCGTATCATTACAAATAATTTGTGTTGGTCGTCTGCGACCACGTCCGAAAGTGCCACCACTTTTATGCGATTTTATCAACAGCGGTATGGTAAGTGTTGCCCCACGAACAGCGTCTTGAATATTTTCTGTAATACCGCGCGCCCGCACATAAGACGGCATGTGCAACAGAAAGTCCAACACACGTCGCCCACCCAGCAATTCTTCAAAACGGGTTGCCAGCACGGGGCCGACCCCTTTGATAAATTGCAGGTCGGTATTTAGAAAATCAAACAATTCTTTTTTCATATGATATAAATCTAGTGAAAAACACCTAAATATTCAATAATAAAATAGTGGTTAGTGTAAGTGGTTAGTGGTTAGTGTAAGTGGTTAGTGTAAGTGGTTAGTGTTGGCAAGATTTTAGTTATGTTGTATTTTAAAGATAGATACAGCATATTTAAAATTTATAAATAATAAAAATTATTCATTCACTAACCACTAACCACCAACCACC
>JBKSMR010000022.1:0-1581 GCA_046881895.1 Alphaproteobacteria bacterium | reverse complement strand
GTGGTGGCTGTCTCATTAAATTTATATATCTGATGCATTTTTCTTTGTCTTTGCAATCCTCGAACATATCGCCACTGGTATAAAACACGCGAGTATCGCCCGTAACTGCAAGATGATGCACCCAGCGTTTATAATCATCTTTACGTTTTGTCTGTATTTCACACTCAAACCCATCATACGGACATGTTGCCATATTTTACCTTTTTAGTTTAAAGTTAAAAAATCTGCACAAACCAATCAGTCTGTGCAGATATAATAAAACAGTAAAAATTATTCTGCAACTGTTTCTGTTGCTTCTTCTGCTGGTGCGGCAGCTTCTGCTTCTGCGGCAGCCTTTGCAGCAGCTTCGGCAGCAGCTTTTTCTTCTGCGATTTTAGCCAACTTATCTGCTTTGTCTTTGATTTTCATCAGTGTTTTTTCAGATTGCAAATGTTTCTTTGTCTGAACAGGGATTGCTTTCTTTGCAACCAAGCCAGCATTTGCCAAGAATTTATAAACACGATCAGATGGTTGTGCACCTTTTGCCAACCAAGCTTTTACTTCGTCGATTTTCAAAACAACGCGTTTATCGCTGTCTTTTGCTTGCATTGGGTCGTATTTACCAACAACTTCCAAAACATTACCAGAATTACGTGCTTTACGAGAATCTGTCACAACAATGTGATAGTAAGGACGTTTTTTTGCACCGTGACGCGCCAAACGAATAACAGTTGCCATATTTTTACTCCTTTTATAATTTAACTGTTTAACCACAAAGAAAACCGCCATCAAGGACGAAACTCGTCGGATGATGTACCACACGCATACCGCGAACTGGTTTTATTATAATGGCAATCTTTGGGATTTGCGGACATATTATGTACAAAAAAATTATAAAAGTCAAACATTTATTGAATTTTTTGATTTAGTCTGGACTTTTCATTTTGTTTTATATAAAATACCCAACACCGCGGGCGTGGTATAATGGTAGCACGTCAGCTTCCCAAGCTGAAGACGAGGGTTCGATTCCCTTCGCCCGCACCAAATTAAAAACATTTAAAATCCGGCATTATCTGTCGGATTTTTTTGTTTGATACACAAGAAACAGCAATGCAGCCAATGTATTGTAATTCCAATATTTTTTTGCTTGGAACACTTGAAAAATAAGAGGCAAATAACTATGTTCAAAAAGTGTAAAGCAAACTGTCAAGCAAATGACAATCTGTATATACGCGGTGATATATTTTATTATATGGTCGAATTACCAAGAAAAAACGGTAAAAGACGGTATTTTATAAAATCGCTGCATACTAAAAATTATTACGAAGCATTGGAAAAGGCACGAAATATGGCAAAAAATTTGGATTTAACCGCAAAAACACCAACAGAACTGATTGCAACAGCACGACATTTAATGGATAAAATAATATATGAAGATTCTGTTCATAGTATTACAACCGATGATGGACGGGTTTTAACCACCACGGTTAAACGCATATCTGCAAAAACAGATTTACAGGTTATCCAAGATTTATATGATGTTATTGCCCGTATGACAACCATTACGGATATGACCGATGACGAAAAGCAAGAAATGCTTGC